>JAAZFK010000278.1 GCA_012511735.1 Clostridiaceae bacterium
GTAGCGAAATGCTACGACAACACCTCTTCATACGTCTCCTCGATAGGGATCCTCACGGATCCCTATCAACTTTTGGGGAAAATTCAAAAGATCAGCTCCCTGAGGCCAGTGTGGCCAACTTCTCGTCGCGGATGCGGTAAACGTTGCTGATCACTTTCTCGATATCGATGGTCGTAAAATCGCCATCCCGGTAAAGGACTTTGCCGTCCACCATGGTCAGGACCACATCAGAGGCGTTGGCATTGGTGAAAAGGCTGGTGCCGTAATCGTAGATGGGCTGGAACTTGAGCCCGTTCATGTCAATCACCGCCAGATCGGCGCGGTAGCCCTCCTCCAACAAGCCCGCATCCTCACGTCCCTGGGCCAGCGCCCCGTTGCGGCTGGCAAAGGTGAGCAATTCCCCGGTCGAGAAGAGCAGGGGATCGCGGTGCATGCCCTTGGCCAGGAAAGAGCCCAGGGTCACTTCCTCGATCATGTCCAGGTTGTTGTTGCTGCCGGCGCCGTCGGTGCCGAAGGTGACCCGGATGCCATGATCGCGCCAGGACTTGACGTCGGGCAAACCGCTTCCGATCTTGAGATTGGATGAAGGCTGATGGCTCAAGGTCACGCCCTTGTCCCTGAGAATGTCATAATCCTCGCCCTCGATGAAGATGGCATGGGCGGCGGTGGTCGGCACATCAAACAGTCCCAGATCCGCCAGATAGCGGGACGGGGTCTTGCCGTAATTTTCCTTGCATTCCTGGTGTTCGCCCGCCGTTTCCGACAGGTGGACATGCATCCGGAGCTGCCGGTCCCTGGCATAGTCGGACAGCTGGCTGACCAGCTCCGGGGCGCTGGTGTACTGGGCGTGGAGAGAGGCGTTGGGGATGACCCGGCCGCCTGATGTTTTGGCGTCCTTGATCAGGGTCTCCGTCTCCCGGAACCAGGCGGTTTCCTCCAGACGGGTTTGGGCGTCGCCAGTCAGCCCGTTGGACAGGCTGGCCTTGATGCCCGATTCCATGACCGCCCGAAAGATGCCCTGGATTCGCATGTACATGTCGGTGAAAGAAACGGTTCCCCCGCTCAGCATCTCGGCGATGCCCAGAAGGGCTCCCCAGTACATGTCTTCTTCTGTCAGCAGGGCCTCGAAGGGGAAGATCCGCTTGAACAGCCAGTCATAGAGGGTCAGGTCTTCGCCATAACCCCGGGTCAGAGTCATGGGGACATGGGAGTGGTTGTTGACCAGCCCGGGAATAATCAACTTGCCCCGGCCGTCGTAGACCTCTCCTCCCCCGGCCCTGGCTTCCTCCAGGCTATTGCCACATGCTTCCACCTTTTCAATATGGGCGCCCGATACGCGGACATTCATATGTTCCCGGGTCTTGCCCTCTTTGTCGATCAGGGCGATATCATGAAATAGCATCGATTTATCCTTTCCTGGCCAAAATGCCTTCAATCAGGGCACCCAGCCGGTCGGCGGAGGCTCTGGCAACGACGCCGACCTCCTCATCCGAAAGCGCCTGGTCCAGGACGCCGGCGGCCATATTAGTGATCAGGGAGAAACCCAGCACCTCCATGCCGCAATGGCCGGCTGTCAGCGTTTCGCTCACGGTTGACATGCCCACGGCGTCACCTCCCAGGGTGCGGATGGCACGGATTTCCGCCGGGGTTTCAAAGTGGGGGCCGGTACAAAAATAATAAACACCTTCCACCAACTCCAGGCGGGGATCGAGGGTGGCTGCGGTCTGGTGAGCCAACTTCCTCAGCGCAGGGGTATAAAGCCAGCTGATGTCAAAAAAGCGGGGTCCGAACTGGTCGATGTTGGGTCCCGACATAGGGCTGACCCCGGCCAGGTTGATATGGTCCGAGATGACCATGATGTCGCCGACCCGAAAGTCCAGATTCACGCCTCCCGCGGCATTGGTCACGATCAGGGTTTGAACGCCCAAAAGCGAGAGGACACGGACGGGGGAGGCCAGCTCCGGGTAGGAATAGCCCTCGTAGTAGTGAAAGCGGCCTGACATGATGACGGTGGGTTGTCCCCCCAGTTTGCCGAAGATCAACTCGCCCGCGTGGGAAGGGTTGGTCGTCAGCAAAAAGCCGGGAATATCCTTGTAGGAAAAACTTTGCTGATCCGTCATCCGATCGGCGATGGCGCCCAGCGACGAACCCAGAATGACGGCGTAGCGGGGACGGATTTTCGTCCGTTCCGCCAGCCAGTCCGCGGCTTGTTTGTAATCTTCAAATGTGGATGACCTGGACATAAGACCTCCTCCTTGAATAAAACGACA
>JAAZFK010000279.1 GCA_012511735.1 Clostridiaceae bacterium
CCAGATAGGCTGTCAGGAATCGCCTGGTAGTGACGGGGATCTGGTTCTCCAGGGCTTCAAGCCCCTCGAGCCCCTTGTCCGTCAACTCGCAGCGCTCGACATCCCTGTCTTCCGCGTCCCGCGAGCCGGAGTCGGCAAGGATCGTCAGCCGGATCAGGTCCGACCCGATCAGCTCATCCAGGGAGCGGGCGGCTTCGAAATAATCCATGGTCAGGGTGGACAGGGCAGCGTCGTAAAGATGGGAGCGCCGGATATGGGGTGCTCCTCTGACAATAAAAAGTAAGATCAGTTTTTGAACCGGAATTTTGTTGGCTTTCATGGCCTGCCCCCCGCGATGATTCTAGCACACGGCGCTTGCTCGCAAAAGCGGTGTGACTGTGAGATAATGCGGATGTTGCGGCCTGACCGGGCCCCGGCCAACCGCGCGGGAAAGAGATGAACTGACATGAGATTTGATCTATCAGCCCTGATCCTGATCGCCCTCTTTGTCTGGGTTGGCCACCGGCGTGGCCTGCTCCTGACCGCCGTCGGTTTCATCAATTCCCTGATCTCAATTGCCATTGCGTTTCTTTTGGTACGGCCCTTGTCGGGCTGGCTTCTTGATTTGGGGCTTTTCAGCGGATCCATGAGCAAGGTCTCCGACCTGGTTAATACCGGGATGGCGGAGTCGCCTTCAGGTCTTTCTTCCATTCTTGAAGGCTTGGGAATGCCTGAAAATTGGAGCCGGAAGATCTTGCAAATGCCGGAGGCGAGCGGTCATTCAATTGTGGATTCAGCCGTCAACTCCATCTGGCAACTGGTCCTGGGCGCCTTGTCGCTGGTGGTCGTTTTCTTCATTGTGCGCCTTGTACTGGGGCTTGCGGCCCGATTGCTCACACCCGTTCTCAACAGCATCCCTGTCGTCAGCTGGCTCAACCAAACAGGTGGTCTGCTGCTGGGTTTGGTCTGGGGCGCCTTCACCGTTTGGCTGCTGGTCATGATCCTGATTTCCTTCAGCGCGACCAGTCCCTTGATCCGGAACTTCATGGAGGATTCCCGTATCCTGGCGCTTCTTTCTGAAAAAGACATATTCCGTTCACTTTTAGACACGATCTTTTAAATCGGGGCGGTTGACAAAAAAGACAGGCCTGATTATATTGTTATTTGGCTGGCACTCGAAGTAAGCGAGTGCCAACTTCCGTCAATAATAACCGGTATGGAGGTATGAACATGAACATTAAACCGTTAGGTGACCGCGTTGTCATCAAGAGACTCGAAGCAGAAGAAACGACCAAGGGCGGCATTGTGCTTCCCGGATCTGCCAAAGAAAAACCGCAGATCGTTGAGATCATTGCAGTAGGACCGGGGGGAGTGGTCGACGGCAAGGACATCATCATGGAGGTTGAAGTCGGCGATCGCGTTCTGATCAGCAAATACGCGGGGACAGAAGTCAAGATCGACGACGTTGAATATACCATTTTACGGCAGAGCGATATCCTCGCGATTGTCGACTGATTCAGCAGGTAGAAAAGGAGTTATAGAAGATGGCTAAAGATTTGAAATATTCTGAAGACGCCCGCAAGGCCCTGGAGGTCGGCGTCAATAAACTGGCCGATACGGTTCGGATTACCTTGGGCCCCAAGGGCCGTAACGTTGTGCTGGACAAGACCTACGGATCTCCCGTTGTCACCAATGACGGCGTGACCATTGCCCGTGAGATCGAGGTGGAAGACCGTTTTGAAAACATGGGGGCCCAACTGGTCAAAGAAGTCGCCACCAAGACCAACGATGTCGCAGGCGATGGCACTACAACCGCTACCTTGCTGGCTCAGGCCATTATCCGTGAAGGCCTGCGCAATGTGGCCGCCGGCGCCAATCCCATCATCCTCAAGCGCGGCATTGACAAAGCAGTCGATACTGCCGTTGCCGCCATTGGCCGCAACAGCAAGACCGTTGAGGGCAAGAACGATATTTCCCGCGTCGCGGCAATTTCAGCCAATGATGACGCTATCGGCATGGAAATCGCCAATGCCATGGAATCCGTTTCCAACGACGGCGTGATCACCGTCGAGGAATCCCAGACCATGGGCACGGAACTCGAGATTGTCGAAGGCATGCAGTTCGACCGCGGTTACATCTCCGCCTATATGGTGACAGACACCACCAAAATGGAAGTCGTCTATGACGAGCCTTACATCCTGGTGACCGACAAGAAAATTTCCAATATTCAGGATCTGCTTCCGCTTCTGGAAAAGATCGTCCAAAATGGCAAACGCCTGCTGATTATCGCTGAGGATGTGGAAGGTGAAGCCTTGTCCACCCTGATTCTCAACAAGCTCCGCGGAACCTTCAACTGTGTGGCAGTCAAGGCGCCCGGATTCGGAGACCGCAGGAAAGAAATGCTCCAGGACATCGCCGTTCTGACAGGCGGAAAAGTGATCTCCTCCGATTTGGGGATGGAGCTCAAGGATGTCGAGTTGTCCGATCTGGGTGAAGCCCGTCAGGTCAAAATTGACAAAGACAATACGGTAATCGTCGATGGCGCGGGATCTCAGGAAGATCTCCAGGCGCGCATTGCCGCCATCCGCGCGCAGATCGAAGAGACCACCTCAGATTTCGACCGCGAGAAGCTCCAGGAGCGTCTGGCCAAGCTTTCAGGCGGGGTTGCCGTCATTAAAGTTGGAGCCGCGACCGAGGTCGAAATGAAAGAAAAGAAACTCCGTATCGAGGATGCGCTGTCCGCGACGCGGGCAGCCGTCGAAGAGGGAATCGTTCCCGGCGGCGGTACCGCTTACATCGATATCATGGATGACATCAGCAAACTGCTTGAGGATCTTGAAGGCGATGAGCGCACCGGCGTTTCCATCGTGCTGCGCGCCCTTGAGGAGCCTGTCCGCCAGATCGCGATCAACAGCGGCTTTGACGGCAGTGTTGTCTGTGAAAAAGTGAAGTCGGAAGGCAAGGGCGTCGGCTTCGACGTGCTGCAGGAGCGCTACACCGATATGGTCGGCGCCGGCATCGTCGACCCCGCCAAGGTGACACGTTCTGCCCTGCAGAATGCGGCCTCTATCGCGTCCATCCTGCTGACGACCGAAGCGGTTGTCGCCAATATCCCTGAGCCCGAGCCGCCGATGCCGGCAGGCGGAGGCATGGGAGGCATGTACTAGGCTTAGTTGTCCTTGACAGACTTGAAGAAGTGGGGCCGCCGCAAGGCGGCCTCTTTCATGCCGGAGGCCAGCCGCCGTGATATAGTGAATGAACGGCAGGGGGAGTCAGAATCAGATGGCCGGACGGGATATGGCAGAGACACAGACAGAGACAAGAGCTTCGGGGCATCGGTTGATCGCCCTTATTTCCGTCCTTTGGG
>JAAZFK010000040.1 GCA_012511735.1 Clostridiaceae bacterium
AGGAAGCGACTGCCAGAGGCCTCCAGATGGTCAAGGAAGTCGGCGCTGATGAGGCTCTGATCGCCATCAAGAGTCTGGAGACCATGGCGACCGTGGCTGACGGCCGCGCCACCAAAATCATCATCCCCTCCAATATGCAGAGCCTGGCCGGCCTGGCGGTGTCCTTCAAGGAGCTTTTATCCGATTCCAACATCGACACAGCGGAAAAAGATGCCCCCAAGGGATCCTGACCACAAGCCCGATCTATTCAACCCAAGCGGGGTGATCCATGCCGCCAGGCTGCCGGTCACCTCGCTTTATATTCACGTTCCCTTTTGCGGGAGCAAGTGTTCCTATTGTGACTTTTATTCCATCCCTGATCCCGACGAAGACCTTCTGGTCTTCTGGCATGATCATCTCATTCTCGAGCTGGAGCGGCTGGCCGGTGAAGCTGACAGGCAGGGGGTTCTTCTGGCACCTTTGCGGACAGTCTATTTTGGTGGAGGAACACCCTCCCTGTTGCCTGTCCAACTTCTCTTGTCAATAGTTGCACGGATCCGGGCGCTTTTTTCTTTTTCGTCATCCTGTGACATCACCCTAGAGGCCAATCCCGAATCCTTTTCCTCAAGAGAAAAGGCCCGCACGCTCAAGCTGCTGGTGGCCGCCGGCGTCAACCGTGTCAGCTTTGGCTTACAGACCTCATCGGATCCGCTCCTGGCCTCCATCGGCCGGCGCCACACGGCAAAAGACCTGGAGTTTGCCATCAGCGCTGCCGCCCGGGCGGGTGTTGATCATTTGGCAGTTGATTTGATGACCGGACTTCCGGATCAGCGCCTGCAAGATCTCCACGAAACCTTGAATTTTATTGTCAAGTTGCCGGTGGATCATGTCTCCGCCTACGCCTTGACGCTGGCGGACCAGACCCCCATGGACCTCCTTTACAGGAAGTGCCCCGCCCGTTTTCCTGATGATGAGCTGGAACGGCAGATGACGCATCAGGTGATTGTCCGGCTTGAATCAGCCGGCTTTGAACACTACGAGATCAGCAACTTCGCCAAGCCGGCTGCCCGTTCCCGCCATAATCTGGTTTACTGGCGGGCGGATCCTTACCTGGCCGCAGGACCCGCCGCCGCCAGCTACCTGGGAGGGATCCGCCGGGTCAACCCGCCTTCACTCAAAGGCTGGGCCGACTTGGTGGAAGATCCTGGTCAGGGTCCCTACGGCGCTGCCACTGTCGAAGAATTGGTTGACGAAAAGGCCGCCCGCGTCGAGACCATGGTTTTGGGTCTTCGCCTGATCGAGGGCGTCACACGACAAAACTTCCGTTTACGCCATGGGATTGATTATGAAGAAATCTTCGGGAAAAGGCTCTTTTCCCTCGAAAAAAGGAAGCTAATTATTCAGGATCAGGAGGGCGTCCGCCTGTCTGAAAGGGGTCTGGATTTCGCTGATCTTGTGGCCCGGGAACTGCTCTGAGAGCGCCTCTTCTCATAATTCAAACAATTTTCACTTCTTTGTCACTTTCGTCACAAGCCGCTGATTGACAGGCTTAGACGGAGGTGATAAAGTCATA
>JAAZFK010000280.1 GCA_012511735.1 Clostridiaceae bacterium
GGTTATATCAAGCTAACTAAAATAACCATAGCAGAGGGGAAAAATGAAATCAATTTGTGGTCATCTTAACAGGCAGACAAAAGGCCGGAGTTAGGATAAACTAATCATTAGTTAGGCATAACTAACTTATTGTGACTGCAAGTTTAGGAAAATAGAGGACATCAAAAATGAATGACAGGTTGACCGCTCTGGCAACAGGCGAACAGGGCAAGGTCAAGGCCATCCGCGCCGGACGGCAGGCGACCAAAAGGCTTTATGAGATGGGGTTTAATACGGGTGCCCTGGTCAAGGTCGTCAAGAATGACGCGGGACCCGTTATCGTCAACATCAAGGGCAACAAGATTGCACTGGGCCGAGGCTTGGCTTCGAAAGTGGAGCTCTCGTCAGAATGAAAAAAGAACAATGCATCGCCCTGGTCGGTAATCCCAACAGTGGCAAGACCACTCTTTTTAATCGTCTGACCGGCGCGTCCCAACACGTAGGCAACTGGCCGGGCGTCACCGTGGAGAAGAAAGAGGGCACCCTGCAATTCGAGGGGGAGAGTTATCGGGTGGTGGATCTGCCCGGTATCTACAGTCTGGGCGCTTTTTCAGAAGATGAAATCGTAGCGCGGGACTACATTCTGTCAGGCGAGGCGGATGTCATCATTAATGTGATTGAAGCAAGTAACCTGGAACGTAACCTCTACCTGACCACCCAACTGCTTGAAATGGGCAGGAAGGTGGTGCTGGCGCTCAACATGGCTGACGAAGCAGACAGAAAACAGATCAGCTTCGATCTCGGACGCTTGTCGGAATTGACCGGCGCTCCCGTAGTCAGGACCGTTGCCTTGCGCGGGGAGGGCGTGCAGTCGTTGATCCGGGCCGCCATCGACACCATGGAGAACCAGGATCCATTTATCCCTTCCTTGCCCTATAAGGCTACGGTGGCCCATCACATCGAACATATTGAAACCCTGCTGAAGGATGCTTCGCTTCCCTATCCACTCAAGTGGACCGCCATCAAGATTGTCGAAGGCGATGCCCATGTACTGGACAAGCTTCGTGCGCTGCCTTTGCCGGAATCCGTGCTGGATGGGATCGATGAATTCTACCAGTACCACACCAGTGACAGTTTTGAACTGGATATCGTCGATTCCCGCTATTCTTTTGCCCACCAGGTCGCAGGGCAGTCCATCATCAGGCCTGAAGAGGAAGTGGTGACCCTGACGGACAAGATCGACCGCCTGGTCACCCATAAATACCTGGGTATTCCTATCTTCGCCATCATCATGCTGGCTGTTTTCCAACTGACCTTTGTCGTCGGTGAGGAATGGCTGGGTGGTCTTGCCGCTAATCTGGTCGACGGATTGGGCGGATTGCTTGAGAATCTTCTCCTTTCACTTCATTCGCCGGACTGGTTGGTTTCCTTCATGATCGACGGGGTCATCAACGGGGTGGGAGCGGTCATCGAATTCGTCCCCCTGATCACCGTCCTCTATCTACTTCTCGGGCTTTTGGAAGACAGCGGCTACATGGCGCGGGCGGCTTATGTCTGGGACGACCTGATGCGCAAGTTCGGTCTCCAGGGCAAGTCCTTCATCTCCATGATCATCGGTTTTGGCTGCACGGTGCCGGGCATCATGTCGGCCCGTACCCTGGACAGCAAAAAAGACCGGATGATCACCATGTTGATCACTCCCTTCATGTCCTGTGGGGCCAAGCTGCCTATTTACTCCATCTTCATCGCCGCGTTTTTCCCCCGCCACGGGGGGTTGATCCTGTTTGCTCTTTACGCTCTGGGCATCATGGTCGCGCTCGTCCTGGCCAAAATCTTCAACATGACCCTCTTCAAGGGGGAGGCCTCCTACTTCATCATGGAACTGCCGCCTTACCGGGCCCCCGGACTTCGAAATGTCCTGCGCAACATGTGGAATAATCTGTCGGGTTTCGTCAAGAGGGCGGGAACCGTTATCTTCCTGGTTGTAACCCTGATGTGGGTACTGGCAGTTTTACCCTCTTCCGCTGACGCTTACGGCCAGGGCAGCATCCTGGGCAAAATTGGCAGCTTCCTGGTGCCTCTGTTCAGTCTGGCCGGCTTTGGCACCTGGCAGGAAGCCGTGGCGCTCTTTGCCGGTATCCCCGCCAAGGAGGCCGTCGTCGGCACCCTGGGTATGCTTTACGCAGGTCAGTACATGGAGGAGGGCCAGGTCCTTGTGGACGCCATCCGCCAACACTTCACCCCCCTGACCGCCCTGGCCTACATGGTCATGGTGCTGCTTTACACGCCCTGTGCCGCCACCCTGGGCATTGTGGGCAAGGAGACCAAATCCATCCGCTGGCCGCTCTTTATGGCCCTTTATACCTTTGCCATCGGCTGGCTGGCAGCAGTTCTGATCTTCCAGGTCGGCAGCCTTTTGGGTTTCAGCTAGGAGGGAGCCGATCATGTTGAGAGAACTTCTGGCCGCCATCGAAAGAGACCAGATGCTGTCCAAAAGCAAACTGGCAAGAGAACTCAAGGTATCGGAGGCTGTGATCGACCAGGCGCTCCAGCAACTGATCCGCATGGGCTACCTGATCAGGGAACAGGGAGGGGAACCCTGTCCCGTCTCCTGCGGTTCCTGCCCGTTGGCGGCTTCCTGCGGCAAAGAGATCCTGGTGACCTACCGGATCACGGACAAAGGACACCAACTGCTGTCGGATCAGGGGA
>JAAZFK010000041.1 GCA_012511735.1 Clostridiaceae bacterium
GATTCTTTCTGCCGTGTCATACATCGAGCACCTCCATGGACTGCATGACCCTTCCTGACCGCCTTGAAAAATAGTCTTCTACTCATATAGGTACAAATGAAGAGAAAACTACGCACCCCTGACAAAAGATTTTGAAATTTTCCGGAAACAAACAAACTGCCAAACGGCGATCCGGGGGAACATGACGTGAATTGGCTACATCCGCGATTCTTTTTCGCCCTTTTGATTCCCGCCTTCACGGGAAGATAACAGTTGCGGTGCCAACTTGATCATCAGTCCAATCAGCAAAAGACTGACCAGAGGCAGGGCATAGCCAATGTATTGGGTGATGCCACCGTGGGCTACGAGCAGATTGTAGGTAGCATGGTAAGTAATGGAAGCGCCTAACAGGCCTGCGGTACCCGCAATTTTCAACCAATTTCGTTGCCAGACGTAAACCAGCCCATAGCAGATAATAGCGCCGCAGACGATGTGCATGGCGCCCGTACCGAAACCGCGGATCAACAGATGGGCAAGATTCCCCGCGCCACTTTGCGTAAGGTAGACAATATTTTCAAAGGTCGCGAAACTGGCCGCGATCGTCAGCACTGAACTTGAGATTTTCCCTGACTCAGGATCGAAAATCAAAAGGTAAAACAGAAGCGGCAAAAATTTCATTATTTCTTCTACCACCGGCGCAATCTGGGTCGAGGCATTCATCAAGTCCGCCTGATAGAGCTGGGCAAAAAAGGTATTGAGATAAGCGGACAGCAGGCAAGCACCCATGCCGGCAAAGGTAAAGAGGAAAAAACGATAGCTCTTCTTCCCCATGAAGAGCATGGCGATCAGGAGAGGGGCCGCGACGCAGACGAAGATATTCTCAACATAAGTCACGACGACACCGCCTTTTTCATGGCCGGGATCAAGGCCAGAAAAGATGCTGACAGAAGGAAATCAAACCAGAAGTATGGGTTGGACATGGTATCGCTGAGCCAGAAACAGGAAGAAGTCCAAAGACCGAACTCAAGGAAGATAATGGCCAGGACCACGCCATGGAAATACTGTCTGTCGCGGGCCTTGCCACTTTGCCTTCTCGCGAAGATCAAGCCGCGCAAAGCAAAGAGTGCCGCGACCATGGTGAGGCCGACCATCAGGAGGTTACCCAGGATCTCCCCAAACCGCAGATAGAGAATCAGCTGCGGAATACAAAATATCGGCACAAGCAGGAGTGCCGGATGACGAAACTTTTTCTCCTCTTCTGTCGCAAGGACGTATTCGAGTGTCAGGAGAAACAAATAACTGGCGATCCAGGCCAGCTCCGACACATAAAATACCTGGGGCGTACTTTCGAACAACAGGATATAAAGCGTCCAATGAAAGGTGCCGAGCATAAAACAGCCCAAAAAACAGGCGAGTAGGAAATAGGTCTGTCGGCGTGTTCGGTAATAGAGTGCGGCAGCGGCAATGAAGGCAGCCAGAGTGGCTGCGGATTGCGTCAGATTATCAAGCAGCTCGACCATGGTTGCCGCCCTGATCTCGTTTGTTCCTGATATGGATACGATAGAAAAGAATCGTAATGGCGACACCGAGCGCAAAAGACAAAACGCCGATCAGAACGTAGCCCAGACGATTGCTGACATCAAAGATGCTGGCCGTCACTCCTGTGCCGGTGTAGAGAGTTTTTGAGGAGCCGACCTCCAGGGAGGAAATTAGAAATGACAAGCCCAGGATGACCAAAAGACTGACAGCCACAGCGGAGGCGCCGATCAGACGGCTGCGTCGTTTACTTCTCTTTGCTTCAATTTCCAGAGCTCTTTCTTTGACCGCGGCCAGCCTTTCTTCAGTACTCCGCATTGACGACACCCTCCTCCTCCAAACGTTTTCGCAGGGATTTTTTCCCGCGGTAAACCAGATCCGCAATTTGCTTTTCACTTTTGCCCATGACTTCAGCAGCCTCGGCGTGACGTAATTGCTCAAAATACACCAGGTAGAGGGCTTGACGATAGTCCGGCTTCAATCGCTCCATGCAAAGACTCAGAAGATCATTGCGCTCATTCGTCAGGGCCAGATCGTCCGACCTGTCCTCGCCCCTGGGTTCATACTCCATCTCGTCCAGACTCAGGCAATGGCGCAACTTATTTTGGGCCAGAAAACGCAAGGCAGCATGCCAGGCTGATTTGTAGATATAGGCTTTAAAAGCGCCCGGTCTGATGCGGGGTTTCTTGACAGCAAGATAGGCGAATACGTCAATCATCAAATCTTCCGCATCGTGAATGTCATGAATGTAGCGGTGAATATACAAGGTCAGACGCGTGCCATAACGCTCGATCAACTCAGCCAAGCCATCTTCATTGCCTTCCAGATATTCGCGATAGAGGGATTCATCGTCTCTCACTATTATTCCCCTGAACGTACGATTGCCATCTACAGCAATTTAACCCTTATGTACACGATATTTCAAGCCAAAGGTCAGGTTTTGCTAGAGGATCTTGATCAGACCTGAGCTCATCGTTTCAGGATGGAACTGATATTGCCCGCCGCAATTTTCCTGGCTTCATCCGGGCTGAAATCCATGGAATTCAAAATGTCAAAATAACTTGTAAAAATTGCTTCAGACGGCAGAAGTCTGCTGCAGGGAAAATCGCTGGCAAAGATCAATCTGTCCGCGCCGAAAGCATGCAGGATTCGTTGGCAGCCTTGTGTTCCAAATGCTTGCACATAGGCAGGAAGAATCGCGGATATGTCCACATAAGCCGGGCAATCCAGGATCTCTTGCCACTGAAAGGCGCCCATGTGAGAGACTATAAATGTCACCCGCGGAAATCGATTCACTAAGTTCGCAACCTTTTTTGCGGCATCGGGAGAGTCAGCACGATTGGGATAGGAGTGAATTGCCACCGGAAGTTTCAGGGTCTCCGCCATTTTTACCAACTCGATATGGTAAGGCGAATCGATCTCCAGCCCCGAATTCTGAGGATGAAGTTTCAGGCCATTCAAATCATATTTTTCTACGGCATCGATGAGGGAACGGCAGGATTCCTTCAGACTGTGACTTGGATCAAGATCGGCGAAGGCATAAAACTTTCCCGCATTCTGTTGCTTTATTTGGAGAAGATTCCTGTGCACCGCCTCTGCATTGAAGTCCAATGACATCAGGCGCGGATCATTGAAAGGCATGATCACTGCGGCTTTGATATTGAACCTGTCCATGAGCTCAAAATAAAGGGCAATCTTCGCATATTGAAATTCATTGTCCATATCAGGATTCGTCCGGTGAACTTCAGTCGGCAATAGATGCATGTGCGCGTCGATCTTTTCAATTGTTGACCAGTCAAACATACAGGAATCTGGCTCCATTCACATAAGCTCACTGATGACACCACTAGAGCTTATCACCTGTTCAAACACGATAAGTGATAAGAAGAAGGCTCCCTGATATTGTAACCCTGAAGGAGTCTTCTCATATGCTCCTTTTTGTCGAGCCATCTGACAGACATGTCAAACCGAATTTCGCGCGCAATCTCCTGGAAAAGAATCGGAGAAGGCATGCTTATGTGATTCA
>JAAZFK010000281.1 GCA_012511735.1 Clostridiaceae bacterium
CAACCCGCATCACCCGGCGCAGGGGGGATTTCGGCTTCGGGGAGGGAGAGGCCACCGTCGATGGACGCGTCGTCTGTCAGGCCGCCCTTATGTTTGCTTTAATCGACCCCAAGGCTTAAGATTGTCATGGACGCCATCCAGAATAATCGATGCGGGAGAAGGTGTTGCCGGTGCTTGCGGACGATCTGCATAATATTTACCTGAAACTGAAACTCTACTATTATCTGCGGATTTTTCGTAAAATGACTGACAATCCGGAGGAGGCGCTGACCGCCCTGGAAGTCTTCTGCGCCGAGGCTATTTACGGCCTGGGCAACCCCACCCTGACGGAGTTCGCTCACTTTATCAATGTTTCCCAGCCCAACGCCGCCTACAAGGTCGCCAACCTGGAGAAAAAGGGTTATGTCGAAAAAACCCGCTCCACCCGCGACGGCCGGGTGGTCAGACTCCGGATCACGGACAAGTTCCTGCAAGTCTACGGGACCAGTGAACGCTATGTCTCCATCCTGGCCAAGAGGATTGAACGTAAGTATCCCCCGGAGGAGGTGGAGCGCTTCTCCGCCATGATGCGGGAGATCTCGGAAGACATGATGCGGGAGCTAAACCAGTACCTGCACCACCGGGCTGACCTGCCCGAAGGGGTGGTCCCCGACTAGCGGACTATTTCAATGCTTTAAACAATTGAAGAGAATAAAAAAGGGGCCTTACGGGCTTCTTTTAATTTGAGCAAATAGAGAAGCCAATCACACTAACAATGGCTGAGATCGTTTTCATCGTAATGAACGAAAGCTGAGAAAATACGTGTTTTATTGTCTATGATGAAAACCCTTGTTTAACAGAGAGAATTCAGGACTTCAATTGACTGGTTTTGCTCTCAAACGAAGACCACACCGGAATCAACTTTCCAATGTGGTCTTTTTAGCTCCTACCGGGAGATTCTTTCGAGCCTCCGGTAACCTTAACTTGTTTAAGCTTGTTTCTTTATTCTGCCAACCGCTTCAAGACCTCTTTGTAAAGAGCGGCGCCCGCCAGTAGTCTGTCGAGTGAGGCCCACTCATTGGCCTTATGGGCGACATCCTCATCGCCTGGGAAGGCAGGTCCGAAGCCCACAATGTTGGGCAGGGCCCGGGCGTAGGTGCCGCCACCGATGGCCAGCGGTTCGGCCTCTGTGTCGGTCAATTCGCGGTAGACATCCATCATGGTGGCGATCAGGTGCGAATCCTTGGGGTAGATGAGCGGTTCCATGATGCCTGGCCATTCAGACTGGGCACCGTAGGGGGCGACTGCCTCTTCCAACTTCCGTTTGGCTTCCTCTACATCCATGGTGACCGGGTAGCGGATGTTGATGGTGAGCAGGGCTTGCTGGTCGTCAATGGACAGGAGGCCGGCGTTGACGGTGGTCACGCCTGTCTCATCTTCAAAGGCCAGTCCCAGTTTATCCCCGTCCAGGTCCCAGCCGATCAGGTCATTGTAGAAGCTGACGAAGGAATCTTTCTGTCCTTTTTCCTCCAGCTCTGCGGCTACCGCCTCCATGGCGGCAGAAATAGCGTTCTTACCCTGGTCAGGGGTGCTGGCGTGGGCAATGGTGCCGGAGTAGGCCTTGGCGCCACCGTCCTTCAGCTCCACGTCACAGAGTCCCGGAACCATGTTGACCGCTTCACCGGCTGAGGCGCTGCGGATGGCGTCGTCTTCCTGGCGGGGCAGGGAGAAGACGATGACCGCGTTACCCTTTTCCGCGTAGATGACGGGGAAGACCGCGTCGGCGGTGAAACCGGCGACAGGGATCTCCTCAATCTCCTTGTAGCGGGCCATGCAGGCGCTGCCTTTTTCTTCGTTCAGGCCCACGATCAAGCGGATGCGTTTGCCCGGCTGATAGTCCGGGTCATCCAGCAGGGATTTCATGGCGTAGAGCGCCGAGAGCGCAGGGCCCTTGTCGTCCATGACGCCACGGGCCACCAGATGATCGCCGTCGACGATCAGCTCGAAAGGATCGGAGTCCCAGCCGCTGCCGGCGGGGACGATGTCCAGATGGCAGACAGCGGCGACCATTTCATCGCCTTCTCCCATCTCGGCGTAGCCGGCCATGTTCTCGACATTGACGGTCTTGAAGCCCATCCGGTCGGCCATGGCCAGGAAAGCGTCCAGGGCCCGACGGGTCTCCCGGCCGTAGGGGGCGCCTTCTTCAGGGGGTCCGTCCACACTGGGGATGGCCACCAGCTCGGCCAGGTCACTTAGAAACTCTTCACGTTGGCCGGCAAAACCGGCCGCCAGGGATTCAATTACAGCAGGGTCAACCATGTCTTTCATATCCTCCTCCGAAAAAACAATCAGCTCTTCTTCCTCTTCATTTTCCTGTTTAAGGGCGGCCGCGGTGAAGTCAACGCCCTCCTTGTCGACGCACTCGGGATGGATGTGACAAAAAAGACCCACGTAAAGGGCTGTCTGCTCAGCCGGCAGACCGCACACCACGCAGTTGTCGGGAGCGACTTCCAGCTCTTTCAGCTTGTCGGTCAGTTCGGTCAGGAAGCGGCGGATGGAAGCCGCCGGCCCCGAGAAGGCAGTGTCTTTGGCACGGATGGCAATGAAATTGTCTGTCATCTCATAATCCACCAGTTTCAGGGGAAAACGGGTCGTTTCAATCCATCGGGTCAGCTCAACCAGGTGCTCAGGCGCGATGCCCGCGACGGGGAAAAAGTAGGAGCTCAGGATGTCCTGGCTCTTGGCGGTCACCGGGTAGCCCTGGAAAAGACCGAAGGTGAATTCACCGTCTTTGTAGACGTACCAATTCTCTG
>JAAZFK010000006.1 GCA_012511735.1 Clostridiaceae bacterium
AGCGTCACATCCAGATCGGGCCGGACCAAACGCAGAACCAGACCGGGAAAGCCGGCACCCGTTCCCAAGTCGACCAGCCGGGCATCCTGAGGGATATGGGGAACTGCCCGCCAGCTGTCTTCCAGATGGAGGACTGCGATGTCTTGGTCATCTGTGATGGCGGTCAGGTTGAAACGGCGGTTTTCTTCTTTGAGCCGCCGGATGAAAAACTCAAGTCCCCGAATCATCTCTTCATCGGGAGCCAGTCCTGCCCTGAGGGCTGCTTCCTTAATCAGTTGTCTGTCCACGGATCGCTTTTAATCCTTTTTGCTGTTCCAGCCAGACCAGGAGCACCTGGATGTCGGCTGGAGAGACACCGGAGATTCTGCTGGCCTGACCCACCGAATCCGGCCGCCGATCGGCCAGCTTTTGCCTGGCCTCCAGGCGCAGGCCCCTGATCTTTTCATAATTTATTTGAGAAGAGAGTTTCTTGCCCTCCAACTTACGGAATCGTTCGACCCGGGCGTGCTCAAGCCGGATATAACCCTCATAGCGGATTTGAATCTCAACTGATTCCCTGACGGACGCCGGAAGCTCCGGTCGCTCAGGATCGAGTGGAGCCAGCATGGCATAAGATAATTCAGGCCTTTTCAGAAGATCGTAGAACTTGACCGTTCCTTTGAGCGGTGTGCTGCCTGCCTGTGTCAAGAGTTGGTCGGACAGCTTTGATTTTTTGACCCGCAGATTGGCCAGACGTTTTTTCTCTTCTTCGATCGCTTCCTGTTTTTTCAGAAAAGCCTGCCAGCGCGCCTCGCTGATCAGGCCCGCCTGGTAACCTTTGGGGGTCAGCCGCGCGTCGGCGTTATCCTGACGGAGAATCAGCCTGTATTCGGCGCGTGAGGTCATCAGCCGGTAGGGTTCGTTGGTTCCCTTGGTCACCAGATCATCAATCAGGACGCCGATGTATCCTTCTGACCGGTCAATGACCAGGGGTTCTTTCCCCTCCAGAAGCCTGACCGCGTTGATGCCGGCCATCAGGCCCTGGGCCGCGGCCTCCTCATAGCCCGAAGATCCGTTGATCTGGCCTGCCAGGAAGAGACCATCCAGCCCTTTGACCTCCAGGGACAGCTTGAGAATGGTCGGATCGACGCAGAGGTAATCGATAGCATAAGCAGGCCGCATCATCTCTGCCTCTTCCATGCCCGGCACTGTTTTCAGCATAGCCTGCTGTACATCTTCCGGCATGGAGGTGGACAGACCCGACGCGTACATTTCGTGTGTATCAAGACCGGTTGGCTCCAGGAAAACATGATGCCTTTCGTGCTGGGGAAACTTGACAAATTTGTCTTCAATGGAGGGGCAATAGCGGGGCCCCACACCCTCAATAATGCCCGAATAAAGGGGCGACCTGCTTATATTGTCCATCAGCAATGTCTTTGTTTCAGCCGATGTCCAGCTGATAAAGCAGGGTAGATCCGCCCTGGGTTCCCAGTCAGGATCATCTTCATGTTCGAAAGAAAAAGGGCGTGCCAGCCGGTCTGCTTCCTGCGGCTCCATGACATCCAGATTCAAACTTCGCCGGTGAAAACGCCCCGGGGTTCCTGTCTTAAACCGCCGGGTCGGGAGACCCAGTTCTGTCAGCGCCTCACCCAGGCCGATGGCGGGGCTGAGCTGGTCAGGGCCCGAGCTTCGGACTGAATCACCAATCACGACACGACCGTCAAGAAAGGTGCCCGGGCAGAGGAC
>JAAZFK010000042.1 GCA_012511735.1 Clostridiaceae bacterium
CATAGTCTTTGCCGGGCAGGATGGCATTCAAAAGGATGCCCAGGATGGCCGCGATAGCCAGACCCGACAGATTGATCTCGGCAGCGCCGACGGGGATATGAAGTCCGCCGACTACGTCGAAGCCAAGACCTGAGACCAGGATGACGGCCGCGACGATCAGGTTGCGTGTCGCCGTCAGATCGACCCGGTTCTCAACCATGTTGCGGACGCCGATGGCGGTGATCATACCATAGAGGATGAAGGACACGCCGTTGATTACGACGCCGGGGATGGTGCCGATGGCTCCACCGACGGCAGGCAGGAAGCTGGCGATGATGGCCATGACGGCAGCGATCTGCATGACCCGGGGGTCATAGACGCGTGTCAGGACCAGGACGCCTGTGTTCTCACCGTAGGTGGTGTTGGCAGGGCCGCCCACCACGGAGGCCAGGCTGGTGGCCACACCGTCGCCGAGCAGGGTCCTGTGGAGACCAGGCTTGGAGATGAAGTTCTTGCCGACTGTGGCTGAGATGGCGACCACGTCACCGACGTGCTCCATCATGGTTGCAAGCGCGATCGGCACAATGGTGATGATGGCGCTGACATCAAACTTCATGATCTGGGCCGCGGTAATCGGGACACCGACGGCTTTGACGCCGCTCAGGCCGGAGAAGTCAACCACACCGAAGAGTACCGCGACAATATAGCCAACGATGACGCCCATCAGGATGGGGATGATCTTCAGCATGCCTCTGCCCCAGAGGTTGCAGACCACGATGGTGACCATGGAAACCAGGGCGATCAGCCAGTTGACCCCCATGGGGAGGACGTTGCCAGCCGAATTGGTGATGGGATCCATAATGCCGCCGATGGCGACCGGTGACAGAACCAAACCAATCAGCATGATGACCGGACCCGTTACAACGGGTGGGAAAAAGCGCATGACACGCTTGGGGCCGACCAGTCTGATGATGCCGGCGACAAGTAAATACACAAAGCCGGCGACAAAGACACCGCCACAGGCGTAAGGCAACTTGGCCGGATCATTCTGACCGATGTGGAGGTATCCTGCGATAAACGCGAAGGATGAGCCCAGGAAGGCGGGAACCTTGCCTCCTGTGACTAGGTGGAAAAACAGTGTCCCGACACCTGCTGTCAGCAGAGCCGTCGAGACGGGCAGCCCGGTAATAATGGGAACCAGGATGGTGGCACCGAACATCGCAAACAAGTGCTGCACGCCTAAGACCAGAGTTTTGGGTACCCCCAGCTCTCTTACGTCATAGACAGGCTCAATGCCCAGCTTTGATTTCTCTTTTGCCATTCGTTCATCTCCTCTCATAATAAGATTTTCCTCTTCATGACAGCCGGATGTTTCGTCTTGAATTTGTAAACATCTACTGCATTTCGGGCTCTTATTATTTTACACAAATGCTACCACACGGACCCTGTGAATGCATTAGCAATCTTTACAGGATCGGTGGTCTACTGCCCTTGATTATAGCGCAAATGCGTCTTTTATCAAGGGAATCTTCACATAAATTTGGTTATCTGACACAATTATGTCCGCTTTATGACGGAGTTATTTACAAGAATTGTCCGGCTTTCAGCGCCAAAATAAAGAGGTGAATCGTAGGAAGTGAAAAAAACGAAGTCACTGCGACGGCCTGTGATGCCAACTCTCCGTCACCCCCCATCTCATAGGCCATGGCCGGCAAGGGGCAGGCCACCGGGCCGCCAAAAGCCACAAGGAAAGAGAGGAGCACGACTTCCCTGAATCCAAACCAGATCGCCAGCGGGACAAAGATAAGCGGGACAACCAGGAGCCGCATGACAGCGATCGCCGTAATCAGGTGACGGTTGTTCTTCAAACCCTGGAAGGTCAGACAGGCTCCCGCGACGATCAGGGCAAGCGGTGCGGCAACAGCTGAGATCTGCTTGACGGGTTGGTAGAGCATGGACGGCAGTTCGAGACCTGTCAACTTGAAGGTCATGGCCGCCAGGACCGCAAGAATAATGGGGTTGGTGATCAATTTAAATAAGATCGAGCGCAAACCCGGTTTCTCACCTGCCATGACCGCGAAGGTAATCACTGACAGGAGATTGAAGAGCGGAACCATGACGGCGATCAGGATGCTGGTGACCCCCAACTTTTCGGCGCCGAAGAGCAGACTGACATAGATCAGACCGTGCAAATTGAAATTGGACCGGTAGGCGCATTGCGCCACCACCGCCGCCTGGGGCCTGGATTTGACCTTCCACAGCGCGTAGAAGGCGCCCCCGGCCGCCTGAACCAGCACGGCGAGGACAGCGAAAAGGATGGCTTTCGAATTAACCGCTTCCGCCAGATCTGTCTCATAGGTGCTGACAAATAGAGCCGTCGAGATGAAAACGATAAAAACCAAACGGTTGAGGGGCTGTACGATCGATTCCGGCACAAGTTTTGTCTTGCGAAGAAGAACGCCCAAAGTGATAAAGAAATAAAGAGGGAAAAGATTGACAAAGGTATCCAGCAAAACAGCCATGCGCAGCTCCGGTTTGAAAACCCCCGTGCTGTTTCCGGCACGGGGGGCGTCAACAAAGGGGAAAGAATACCCGTCTTCTAGACAGGGTTCATCCGTTTAGTCGACTTCTTCGAAAGCGACGCAGCGGCAGAAGGCTGATTCGCCGTACTGGAACTTCCAGGGGAAGGTTCCAAGGATCAGGCGCTTGTTGAGCACCTTGTCAATTTCACCGCCGATGCACTCGACGTGAATGATCTCATCCGGCTGCGGGAAGAGCTGGATATGCATGCCCTGATAGACGTCGGGCCAGGGATAGATCTCATTCAAACCCTTGCCGTAGCGCTCTCTCATGTAGGCATCGCAGGCTTCCGCCTCTTGAGGTTCCCAGTCACGGATCTTGGTGTTCATGGGGTGATCGGCTGAACCACAGTCAACCGCGATGTACTTGATCTCCATCTCCTTCAGCCAGGGAATGAAATCCAGTGAGGGTCCGGGATGGCGGAGCATGTACCGGCGCTCATCGGCTTCCGGCTGATCGAAACCATATTTGTGATAACCGGTGTTGATGAAGATGATGTCACCCTTCTTCACCTCCACCCTTTCCATGATGTGCTCAGGCGTGTAAATGGACCAGTCTTCCGTAATATCCGAAAGGTCTACCACGACGCCCGGGCCTACCAGCTTGTCCATCTCGAGTGAGGCAATGTCACGGCCGGCCGTGTCGAAGTGAAGCGGTCCGTCCAGGTGGGTGCCCACATGGTTTGAGGTGGTGATCAACATGCCGTTGGCTCCGTTGGGTGCCAGGCGCTTGAAGAATTTGACCTGCAGCGGCTCGTATGTCGGCCAGGGCGGGGTCAGATGGCTTGTGTTAATTGAAAGGTCGTAAACTTTCACTTTGTCCCAGTTTTTGATCATGATGTTCCTCCCATTTTCTTTACTGGTTATTTCCATCATTTATTATAACGCTTTATTCGAGCAAACCTTCCTGATCGAGAAGTCCAACGTAGGCTTCAAAAGCGTCTTCAAAACATTTCATGGGCGGGTTGACGACGCCGGCGCCAACCTGGCCGATCCCCGCCTTCTTGTGGGCGATTCCGGTATTGATGACCGGGAGGATCTGGGTCTCGATGACCAGGCGGATATCGATTCCCGTCGGAGCTCCCCGGAAATTCATGGGTGGTAGCTTGTAGCTGTTGCTCTCCTCCAGGGTGATCTCATACATCTGTGTTGTATAGTTGACCGCATCCTGAGGCGTGCCGCCGACGAATTGAACGATAGCCGGCGCGGTCGCCATGGAAAAGCCGCCGATGCCCAGGGTTTCGGTGATGCAGGAATCCCCGATATCGGGGTTGGCATCTTCCATGCCGTAGCCCGGGAAGTAGAGACCGTCAATAATCTCCGCGGGAGCCGTGAACCAGCGATCTCCCAATGCCGCGACCCGGATACCGAAATCAGTGCCGTTGCGGGCCATGGTGTAGACAACCGAGGAATGCTTGACTTTGCCCGCCGGATCCATGGTCGCCTTGGAGGCCGGCATGGAGAGGTTCAGGGCGAAGTGGTCGTTCGAGTTGAGGAAATCAAAGACCTTGATCTGATCTTCTTTCGATGACTTGGTCTTGACGATGCTGGACGCCATCTCACGAATGAAAAGAGAAGTGGTCGCCTTGTTGCGGTTGTGAACTTCATCGCCCATCTGGATGGATTGCGCGATCAGATTCTTCAGGTCGATGGGACCATGGATCTCCAGGGCTTCCTTGAGGATGGGGTAAAGCGTCTTCTCCATCCACTTGAGATGCTCGATGACCTGAGGCCCGTAAGCCCCGAAACGGAGTACCTGACCCAGACCTTCATTCTGGGTACAGTAGGCAAAATTACCTTCCGTTTTGTTTTCGACGATGAAGACCGGCATGGAGGCCGTGACGACACCCGCCATGGGTCCGACGGACTGATGGTGGTGGCAGGGATCAAACTCGATCTTGCCGGAGGCGGCCAGTTCTTCAGCCTCCTCGGGGGAATCCGCCAGGCCCTCATAGATCAGTCCTCCGATGACAGCGCCCCGCAAGGGTCCCGACATTCTGTCCCAGGTAATGGGCGGTCCGGCGTGCATGATCAAATGCTTATGCATGCCAGGGACGACATCCTTGGCAATGCCCATCCCGACCAGGGTCGGCTGAGCATTTTGGATGATCTCCAATACCTTCTTATTGGCTTCTTCAATAAACTGCATGATCTCTCCTTCTTTCTAGTTTAAGCAATCACTATTTTGAGCTCTTCAAACGACCCAGCAAGGCCGCCATTTTTTGATTGCCACCCGCGGCCGGTTTCCACTGGACCTGGATGGCCTCAACCTTCTGACTGGTCAGATCCTCGTAAAAGGATTCAAGACCCATATTAATCACTTTCAAATCTTGTTTAAACAAATCATTCACTGACATTTATCTGCTCCTTTCCTCAGATGCCGGCGGCTTTCATGATCAGGTCGACCAAACGGACCGCCTGCGCGTTGGATGGCATTACCGTGATGCCCGCCTGCTCAAGGCTGGCGATGGACTCATCCAGATTCTGCGGATCCTGATCGGTACCTGTGACCGAGGCAATGGCAATGAGATCCTTGCCGGATGTTTCAAGTCTCGCGCGAGCCTGGGCAACCGAGTCGGCTACCACGCCTGCCGCGTTTTCGTGTGATCCGTAACCCAATACGACGTCCACCAGAATAAGAGCAGTTGATTCATCGACATGGGTATCGAAGAACTCAGACCTGGTCAGGGGGTCGATCATGGGATGCGGCCTGCCTCTTGTGAACTGATCC
This sequence comes from Clostridiaceae bacterium, assembly GCA_012511735.1. Taxonomy (GTDB): domain Bacteria; phylum Bacillota; class Clostridia; order Saccharofermentanales; family DTU023; genus UBA4923. Next base: position 5,290 of record JAAZFK010000042.1, read on the forward strand.
TCACCCAAATCCAGACAAAGGTGCCCTTCCTTACCGGGCATGCGTTCCATGGCCTGATCCGGCGTCAAGGGAATATTGGAATAGATGACGTGGTCTGAGCCCAGATACTTAATGGCTTCATCGGTCAGGGTTCCTCCTGTGTAAAAAGCACGCAGGTATTTTTGATCCGGTTTCAATCGGGCGACCGCTTCCTTGACCAGCTGGTCGATGTCTTCTTGCGGCGCGTCAAATCCATCAAAATCGACTGGCGTCTCTTTCCTCAATACCGCAACTGCTTTTCTGGCGGCATCTTCCAGGCTGAGACAGGGAATCGCGCCTGCCTGCCTGATTGACTCGGCATCTCCTCCGATAAAGTCGATCACGACCGGTTTGTCGGATTTTGAAATCAGATCATAGATTTTTTTCTCCACGGATGGAGCCGGTGGTTTTGAGACCAGCACGATGACCTCTGTGTCAGGGTCGGCCATCAGCGCCTTGATCCCCTGGATCATCATGAGTCCCCCGATCGTCTCACTCAGATCGCGGCCTCCGGTTCCGATGACCTGGGACATACCCTCACCCAGTTGATGGATCCGGACAGTGATCTCCTGGGTCCCCGTTCCCGACGCGCCGACCAGGCCGATCCTGCCCCGCCTGACTACGTTGGCAAAACAAAGCGGCACCCCATTGATAATGGCGGTCCCACAATCGGGCCCCATCATCAGCAGCCCCTTGTCAACCGCCAGCTGTTTCAAACGAAGTTCATCCTCCATGGGCACGTTGTCTGAGAAGAGCATGACGTGCAGGCCTTGATTGAGCGCGTCTTCAGCCTCATTGGCCGCGTACTGGCCCGGGATGGAGATCTGGACCAGGTTGGCATCCGGCATGAAGTTCAACGCGGAGCGAAGCGTCGGCGGTTGGTATTCTCCCGCGTGAGCTTCTTTTTTGCGATTCAACTGCTCTTCAAATGAGCTGATCAGCTCATCCATGCTCACCTTGGATTCATCAAATTTGGCCGCAATAAACAAATCATTGGGTGTGACCTTCTCGAGCTCAGGCAAAAACATCTCCAGCATTTTCACCAAGTCGAGATTGAGGTCGGTCCCCATGCCGACCAGCACCTCTTCCACGCCATCCAGTTTTTTCATCTCACGCGAGATCAACATCAGCGTGACTGAATCGTAATAGGCGTTTTCTCTCACGATCACTTTAATCATTGACATACTCCTTTATCTTTATCCTGTATTCTTCTTCAATAAATCGTTCTGTCCCCTGCCTGCTTCAAATCGAAGCGGCTCTGCCCCCACCGGGGTCGACACGGCGGGCATCCTGCTCAGCGCGCAATAAAGGCCGAACAGGAAATCGGCGCCTGACGAAGCGCCGTAAACCAGGAGGCGCTCAACCAAGGGCTCCAGAGCCGCAAGGTCACCCCTGACGGTCGCCGCGAACGTGTCCAGATAGAGGCGGCCGGCATGCCCCCGCGCTGCCTGCCGGATCATCTGGCAGCTGATCAGATTGGTCTTCTCTTTGGCCAGGCTGACAACAGTCTCAAAAAAAGCGGCCGTCAGATCCCGGGATAGACTGTCTCCGGTCCGGTAAAACAAACTCAGGAGCAAAGCCGTCATAAAATCATCACAGGAAGGCGTCAAACCCGGTCCAAAACCGATCAATGCCCGAGCGAGCTGTCCTGCCCGTTCCAACCTGCCTTCTCCGTATGCGTCCAAAAACAAACTCAAATCCTCGAGGATAAATGAAGCGTACATATTCAGGGAAGGCGTTCTGCCTCCCCTTCTTTTTGCGGCCAAAACCGCTGCCAGTGAGGCGATCCCTTCCCGCTCCTCCTGTAGAAGTTTGTTTTCGATGTAGTCAAGCGCCAGACCCATTTCTTTACGATTCGGGTTCAGCGGGCTTTCAAGATTCGTTGGCCAGACTTCTGCCTGTCCTGCATCGATCAGGCCCTGATTCTCCGGCAGATGAAGGAAGGTTCCGGCGAGCCTGACGCGGTTTTTGCCTGCCAGCACAAGCTCTGAAAATCCCTGGATCAGCATGCCCATAGGCATCAGATCGCTGCCAGGCCCGGCCAGCGTGATGAGCATGCGCGACGGCGTCAAAAGGTTAATCGAATTCCTGAAGACAGAGTGCACCTGAAAGTCGGATTCCCCCAAGCTTGCAAGGTAATCCTTCAATTCACGGTCAATCCGGCTGGCAAGGAATACTTTCACTGAATCAGCTCCTTGATTTTCAGGGCCAGTTGAAAATTGAAGGCCGTCTCCGGATCACGCAGATCGATGCCGTAGACGTCCCGGATGCGGTTGATCCGATAGATGACGGTGTTGTAATGAGTGAACAACTGCTCAGACACACGTTTGAGATTACCGCCCGATTCGAAATAGGCGCGGATGGTTTCGATCAGATCTCCGCGCTGGGAGGCATCGTGCTCTTCAAGTGAACTCAATATGTCGTCCGCGTACGCCAGCGCGTCATCGCGAAGCAGGGGGTGCCCCAGGACCCTCAACAAGCCCAGATCATCGAAATAGAGGACGGAAACTTCACGCCCGCCCCTGCTTTGGAGGATACGGACCGTTTGCTCGGCCTGCTGAAGGCTGTCGGGAAGCGCCTGGTAGGAACCGACGCAGGAACCGACCCCGATTGAAGTATATTGGGCAATGTCCTTCTCTTCGGCACAGGCCAGGAGGATGCCGACAAATTGTTCACTCAGCGACTGACGACCCTCAATGGGACAGTCGCTGTCAAACTGAAGCAGGAAAATAGCCCGGTCGCTTTTGCGGGTCGATAGAAAATAGCCGCTGTACTCACGTTTGATACGGTTGGTCAAGTTAAGCATGGTCGTATTCAGGTTCTTGACCACCGCGGGAGACTTATTGGGGGCTGTCTGGAAGCGGCCCTCATGGTCGAGCGCCAGCATGATGATCTGGCTTGGGAGTTCCGGGTGGAAGAGATAATAATCCGCGCTGTCAATTGCCTTTGACTGCTCGCGGGGGTCCTCACTCAGCAACTGCTCCAAAAAAGTAGTCTGGTGGACATTCTCACGCTCGACCAGGGTTGTCCGGTTGAGGATGTCCAGAGCGATCAGGGTCGAGGTCGACTCAATCACAAAAAGATCCTGGGGCCGCAGGCTTCCATCAGTGTCCCAGATAAAAATACTGCCGTAATGGGTGTTGTCAAAATGAATGGGGATGGTAAACCGTCTCAAGCCCTTGCCGATGGTCGTCACCTCGAGTCCCCTGTCCTTTTCCGGCTTATGGTCACGCCGGAGCAGGTCGGACGCCATCAGGGCCCGATAATCCTCCTCAATCCGGCGTTCCTTGACCGGATCCGGACAATAGTAGTAAACATCGTGAAAAAGATCATCACTGATGACAACAGGAGCGCCCGTCGCCAGATAGATCTGCTCAGCGATCGCCTGCATACCCTCATGGCGAAGCATGATTTCCCTCACTGTATGATTGAAATCATTGATCCGGGACAAAAGACGTGTTTGTTCCCCGATAATGTGGTTGAAAATCTCTTTGATCAGTTCACCGTAAGGGACATTCTGCGGCACTCTGATGATGGGAAAGTCGATCCCGTCCGCGATGGTCAGCACGCTTTCAGGCACCTGGCTGATGTAGCGCTGGGTTTTGATCCCCAGTCCGCAAACTCCTTTTGCCTTGAGCTGGGGAATCAGCCGTTCGAGTACCGTGAGGTCGTCGCTGAAAGTAAAAGCAGTCGTCAGCAGGAGCTCACCGGGCCGCACCCACTCGATGATGTCCGGCACCTCCATCACATTGACCGAGACAATGCTGTTGCTGAGCCCCCGATGACCGGCGAGCACCTCCGCTCCCTGGAGCAGATCGACCTGCAATATATCCCGGAGTTGAATGGTGAGCTGTTTCTGATCCATTTGGCTGACTCTCTTTCACTCATATTTTACACAAAACAATCAACACTTCGTTTATCATCGAACAACAGAATTTATCCATACTTTCTCACTTCATCTATTATACAAGTACAATTCACTTCCTGTCTTGCCCTGCCAGATTTGCATAATTGGCACAAATCACATCCTTTCTGTGACTTTCGCTGTCAATTTTCGGCCGGACCCGCGAAAACCCTTGCGGCACTGACTTTTCACCAATCAAAAACAATTGTAGTTAATTGCTAAATTCGTGCCATCGCTCTTTGCTATATTGTAAGCAATCACAACGTGTTTCTGGTTCAATCATGGTAAAATTAAGGTAATCTGCACAAGGGCAAATGCTCTTGTGCAAGACATTGGTTTTAAATGCGGAAAATAGATTCGCTTAATTAAAGGAGGTTATCCGTGCTAAGTCAATTTGATTATGTCAAACCGCTTGTGCTGGACCAAGCCCTGGATGCATTGTCACGTGACGGTGACACTTACATCCTGGCAGGCGGGACCGATCTTTTGATCGCCCTTCGCCACAATCTGATCGATGCCAAACATATCGTCGATATCAAGGCCATTCCGGAACTGGACGTCTTCCATTTCGAAGAGGGAAAGGGACTGGAAATCGGCGCCAATGTGGTCGTCAATCAACTGATTGATTCGGACCTGGTCAGGGACAAGTACAAGGCGCTGTATGACGCGGCGTCCGTGCTGGCAAGCTACCAGCTCCGAAACCGCGCGACATTGGTCGGCAACCTTTGCAACGCGTCACCAGGCGCCGACCTGCCGCCCGCGCTTCTGATCTACGACGCGACCGTCAAGATCGCCAGCAGCCAGGGCGAGCGCACCGTTGCCCTGAAAGATTTCTTTACAGGGGTCAAGAAGACACAACTTGCGAAAAATGAACTGGTTGTCTCCGTCTTTTTACCTGATCCCGGCAAAGACGACAAGAGCTGCTATATGCGGCAGACCAGACTCAAGGGTCATGACCTCTCCACCGTAGGGGTTGCCTGCCGTCTGGACGGCCAGGGGAAGGCCGCGATCGGAATCAACGCCGTCGCTATCACCCCCCTCCGCCTGTCGGCCTTGGAAGATCAGTTGAATGCCAAGGGGCTGAACGAGGAATCGGTTCTTTGGGCAGCAGAAGAAATCAAAAACCACATCAAGCCCATCTCCGATGTTCGTTCATCGAAAGAGTACCGGCTTCATATGGCAGGCGTACTCTTGCGGCGCTGCCTGCAACAATTAATGGATTAAGGAGGCCAATGCATGACCACACATGACGATAAAGATATCTGCGCCATGGAATCAGCCCATGTCGAGTCACAAAAAAGACGCGTCGTTCTGAGCCTGCGTGTGAACGGACAAGCTGTCGTGGAGGAAATAGACCCCACCATGCTGCTCCTTCACTTTCTGCGCGACAGATTGAAGCTCTTCGGTGCCAAGGAATCTTGCGGTGAAGGCGAGTGCGGTGCCTGTACGATTATTTTAAACGGCGAAGCCGTTACTTCCTGCCTGGTTCTGGCCGTTGAGGCCCAAGGCGGCGACGTGCGGACCGTCGAGGGATTATCCCAGGGCGGGGAGCTCAGCATCCTCCAGCAGGAATTCGTGTTCAAGGATGCGCTCCAGTGCGGATTCTGCACCCCCGGCATGCTCATGTCGGCACGCGCCCTGCTTGACCGCAACCCGGATCCTTCCGATGAGGATATCAAGGAAGGGTTGGGAGGCAACCTCTGCCGCTGCACCGGCTATCAGCAGATTTTCGACGCCGTCAAACGCGCGGCGAAACGCGAAAGAGAGGAGTTGAAAGGTTCATGACTCATTCTGAATTGGAAAATTGCACCTATCAGGCACACGGCGACTACGAGTCCTCCTATAAACACGTTGGTCAGCCTTATGTCAGGAAAGATGCAGTTGAAAAAGTAACAGGTCAGGCTCGCTATGCCTTTGACCTTGAAATACCCGGCATGCTCCACGCAAAGACCTTGCACTCACCTCATGCCAGGGCAAAGATTGTCTCGATCGATACCAGCAAGGCCGAAGCCCTGGTTGGGGTCAAGGCCATTGTGACAGGTGAAGGCACCGATATTCTGGTCGGCCTTTACATGCAGGACAAGCTGGCCATCGCCAAGGGTGAAACGCGCTATCAGGGAGAAGTGGTGGCCGCGGTCGCGGCGACGACGGAAGCAATCGCCGAACAGGCGATTTCACTGA
>JAAZFK010000282.1 GCA_012511735.1 Clostridiaceae bacterium
GTCTCCGTCTCCAAGCTCAAAGCTGCCCTCTCCCACAATTTCACCTGCATGCAAACCGTTGATGGTATAGGCGTACGGTGTCTCATCCAGTTCTTCTTCTCCAGGCATGTACAGCTGAACGGTAAAGGCAAATTTGCGATCTTTTTCAACGAAGTTGCCTGCAAGTTTCTTTTCGATCCGCAGATGACCAACGTCACGCGTGTTGGTGAACAGCAGCTGCGAGGTCAGTCCGGTTTCAATAAATCCCTCCAGGACCGTTTCATCGGCTACATAACCGTCTGTGTTCGCGTCAACTTCAGTGACACGATAACCGGTATTGACGGGAAGCTTCTCGATGAAGAAGATATCTCCATGCGAAAGCATGATCGTAGCTGACCCCTGAATCGAATCGCTATAGTCATCATTGATGGTGTATCCATACTCAGTTTCGTCAACTTCTCCATCCGGCCTGAACAGTTCAAGGAGGAACTCAAATTCCCGCTCAAAGTCACCGTCGTTGCCCTCCACCTTCTTCTCAAGATACAGGCTTCCGACGTTTCTGGTATTGATAAAGGTCGCTGTCGCTATCTCATCATCGACAATGGTACCTTCATGATAATCAGAAGTGGTCACATAACCGCCTTCGTTGGCTTCGACTTCAGTAATCAAGTAGTCGGTGCCGGCAGGAATACCGATCACAGTAATCTTCTGACCATGCTTAAGCGTGATGCCCTCACCACTGGCAACAGTACCTCCTGATGCCCCATTTTCGCCGATGTAATCAAATGAGTCAGCAATTACTTCAACTCCATCCATAAAGGTGAATTGGAAGTTGAATTCCTTGTCGGTATCCCCATCATTTCCAAGAACGGTTTTCATTAAGGAAAGGTTTCCGACTTCTTCCTCTTCAAGATAGTTCTTGATGATCAGCGGCTCTCCCTCACCGTCTTCTAAGACGATATGCCCCCCGACTGTAACGGTGCTTTCGTCCACATAGACGTCATATTCGAGTTGATTTTCCTGATAATCGTCAGGTGCTGTCGTCTCGACTAATATGTAGTGCCCCGTTACAAGGCCGTAAAAAGTGGCTTTCCCTGTGTTGTCTGTTGTCCGCACAGCGCGTGCAGAACTCTTGTTTCCTTCAGAGTCCGTGTTGTAAAGAGTAAAGACTGCATCTTTTAAGTTTAATTCGCCCGTAGAGTTCATCTTCTTTATCACGAGATAAGGACTACGCGACATGGTCGCTTGACCGTGCTTTTCTTCAATTTCAAAACCAGCATTATCTGCGGCTCCATCTGTGAGGCCATTGATAAGCTTGACCTGATTGTTAATCTCTCCGGGTGTACCGGTGACATCCGTGATATAAATCAGACGATATGCCCTTGTGTTGTCCGGGAAGTAAAATGTCAACAGTCTTTCATCTGGATCGTATTCAACGTGCTCTTTAACGATGTCAAGCTCAAGTTCTTTGACAACAGGGAGCACAAACTCCCCCGATCCCTCTTCATCCATATCGAGTTCGTATACACGGATGTTTTGTTCTCCTTCTGAGACCCAAAGAATATCTCCCATTGAGTCGGTGCGAAGATCGATTCCATCAGGGAGTCGGGCTTCCAAACCAATATCGATAGGTCGATCAAGCGGTTTGTAATCAATAGTCCAGGTAGCTTCACCTGTCAAATGGGCATCGGAGAAATCAACGGTCTTGTGCAAAGTTTGGCTATCGATTGTTACATCCTGGAAAGCTTCTTTCTTCCAGTCCTCCAGATTCTCCGTAGTAAGTGTCAGTGTATTTTTTTCATCCCGTGAGTTTGAAGATTCCAGAAGGTAGTTGTCAAGCGTTTCGCCCGTTGGTCCGGCCTTGACCAAAATCACATATGGCTCAGCAAGGCCGCTGAAAACGAAGGTTGCAGTTTCTCCTTGCGTGTCAGTTCCTGGGCTAAAAGTAACTTCAAGATCTCCGGAGACTGCCGATACCGAAATAGGTGATCCATCAGCCTCCAACGACCCTTCACTTGTACCCGTCGTTTTATAAATGAGATATTTGCTTTCATTTTTGAACGCTGTAAATACCCAGCCAACAGGCAAGGTATCGACGATAGTAACCTTTCCGAATCCATTATCCAGGGTGGTGTCGACACCCGCAAAATCGAGGCCGCTTCCATTGATATTGAGGCGGAAGATAACCTCCTTGTGGCCATAATGAAAGCCTTTGTTTGTTGTAGTGGTCTTGTTATTAGGCTTAATCGACTCTCCATCGTGATCGTTGCCGACTTCTTCACGTTTGAGCATCTCTTTTTGGAGGATACGATTGTTGAACTTCGTGCTTGCGCGGTCCGAGCTAAGTCTGTTCAATCCGTGATGCAAGGTAGCTGTGTTGTAAACTCGCGTGTTGGACGGGTCATTCCCCGCTAGAATCACAGGGTCAACCACTTCAGTCTTGAACTTAAACTCGTTCACCTTAGTATTATCTAAATCACTAACCTTTATAAGAGTCCCAAGGTGAGTGTTTCCATCGTATAGCTCGATGGGTTCAGCAGACAAATGAGTGCTATTAGTTCCCCCCCCTAAAGATCCCTCGACGAACTTTAGTCCCCTGGTCATATGAACACCTGTAATGCCGATCGTAGGACCATCAGGCTATACATCCTCTTCTCCCGCCTCATCCTTGGCATTCATAATTTTAGAGATGAGATCACTTTCTTTAGTTTCACTGTCTCGAATAATCAGGTCATAAACGGTCAGAGCCTCAATGTAATCGTTACTACCCTGACCCTTAAGATCAACCTTATCAGTCCAGGGGATTTGACGACCGACTATGGTACCAACGGTTTTAGTAATGGCGTTATAACCAACATCAACTCCGACTTCACCCGTCGCGCCTTCACCACTGCCTGTGGTCCCTTCCGGCCCCGTCCATGTAGCCGTTGCCTCATTGTCAAAGTGCGTTTTTCCGGCTGAGATCTCTCCTTCTTCGACGTTGGGGATCAATGCAACGATCACCAGCCGTCCTCTGCCTTGAAAATCACCGATCTCATAAATACTGTCACCGGGCTGAGCCGTCCACCAAGGTGGGGAAGTTGTCGACCAAGGGTTATCTCCTTCGTTAGTTGCCGCTGTCCAAACTTGCCAAGAGGCAGATTCCCAAGTCAATTCATCGTCTAGGGAATCGTATATCTTAAGGTTATATAATTTCAAATCTGGGCTATTAACCTCGATGTACCAGGTGATCTGTCTGCCAGCAGGGTTGTAATTTTCATTATCGAATCCATCCTTCAAGTCGAAACTCTTTGTAAATGACGGTTCAGGAATATCCACCTTGTCAGAGCCCCATTTGCGGGGCTTAGTCTCCTCATCTTTGTACAGATATCCTGTATTGCTCACGGTGCCGCCGCTTATCAAATTGTCATCGGAGAGTTTCGTCTGGAATGTGATGGTCTGTGGAGCTGTCGCACCGATCGGGAAGTGATAGATCAGCGTCTTCTCAACCTCATTGTATATGCCATTATCGATTGCCCCGTCCTTGTCGTAATCAACAACTGGGGTACCATTGTCTTCAACTTTAAAAGAAAGTAAATCACCGAACCCGGTCAAATCATCTTCGAAACGATAGCCATCAAGCAATGCATGGTCAGGGTAACCTTCTTCATCGGGCTTCAGAAGATCAGTAATCGCCTCGATCTGAATCACCCAGGTAATTGTTTGCTTAGGGGGTGCGGACGAAAAGTTGGACATGTTTTAGGCAACCAGTCCCAAGCTCTGTCGGTATTGAACTGGACTCATCCAACCAAGCGATTGCTTGATTCGTTCCTGATTATACCAGCGCAAATAACGA
>JAAZFK010000043.1 GCA_012511735.1 Clostridiaceae bacterium
ACATCCTTCCGTCATCCTGATCTTTTTTGGGGTGGTCCTGGTCGTTACCATGGCCACCCGCCACCCCGCGGTGGCGCTCTTGTCTTTCTGCTCCGCCATCTTGCTTCGCCTCCGCTTGACGGGGCCCACCAGGACCGGCAAGTCGCTTCTTTACCTGATTCCCATGATCTTGATGATGGTGATCTTCAATTCACTTTTTAATGACCGGGGCATGACTTTGCTGTTTTCATGGGGTGCCATGACCGTGACTTTGGAAAGCGTGGTCTACGGCTTGGTCTCTGGCCTGATTCTGTCGGCCGTCATGCTTTGGTTTCAAAGCTACAACGATCTGATGGAAAGCGGCAGGTTCCTGGCGCTCCTGGGAGGGAAGCTGCCGGTCATCAGCATGATGGTCTCCATGATCTTTCGCTTTATCCCTCAGACCATGGCGCATGGACGGGAAATCGAAATCAACCGGCGGGCGCTTGTTGGCCAGCCAACCAAACGACTGACCCTGCCGTCCGCCATCCGCATGACCTCGATCCTGATGGCCTGGAGCATGGAAAACGCCATTGAGACAGCCGACGCCATGAAGGCCAAGGCCTTCGATTCCGGCAAACGGCGGGCTTACGGCCGGATCAGGCGGACGGCGGATGATCTTCCGCCTTTGCTGATGATCCTTTTATTCCTCATCCTGTTGGCGGTGGGATGGATTTGGGGTGGCAGCCGTTTTCTTTACTACCCCTACCTGGCCATCCCTGACCGGGTCGGATCCGGGGGGGCGTTCCTGCTTTGGCTGGGAGGGGCCTTGGGACTATTTTTGACTCCCTTCCTGACGGCTGGACTTTCATGGGTCCTGGATCAGATCCGTCACGCCCGCAGACGACCGCTTGAGATTGACCCCATGGTCCGAGCCATGTTGCCGCGAATGAAAGAAGAGGCAAAAGGATGAATCACTTCTCCGGCAAGCCGGCCGTATCCGTTGACAATCTGTCCTTCACTTATCCGGATCAAAAGGTCAAAGCCCTTGATGGCCTGACCTTTGAGATTCCTGCAGGCAGTTTCGTGCTTTTGGCGGGACCGGGTGGAAGCGGGAAGACCACCCTGCTTCGCGCGCTGAAAAAAGAACTTCAACCGGCCGGTCTCTATGAAGGACGCATTGACCTTGAAGGCACCAGCGGTTTTGTCATGCAGGATCCCGCCAACCAGATCGTCATGGATCAGGTCTGGCATGAACTGGCCTTCGGTCTGGAGAACCTCGGGCTGGCTGCCGGCACGATTGAGCGGCGGATCGCCGAAATCGCCCATTTCTTCGGTATCGAAAGCTGGATTGACCGGCCGGTGTCCGAGCTGTCCGGCGGTGAAATGCAAATCCTCAACCTGGCTTCTTCCCTGGTGATGAATCCCGACACACTGATCCTGGACGAACCGACCGCCCGGCTGGATCCTGTTTCAATTTCCCACTTTCTCGACATGTTGAAGCGTGTCCACCAGGAGACAGGCAGGACACTCATCATGTCTGAGCACCGCATGGCCGATGTGCTGTCTATTGCGGACCGGGTCATCTATTTGGATGAGGGTCGGATCGGTTTTGACGGCAGCCCTGACGGTTTCGCTGGCTACCTGCTGGACGGCAGCCGCCCCTTCCAGGTAGCGCTTCCCGCGGCAACCCTGATTGTCCGCCGGCTTGAGGCGGCCGTCTCGGGGACCGGGCCTGAATCCAGGCTCCTGGATGTGCCCGCCGCAAGGCAACGGCTGAAGGAATTGAAGTCCGACATCCGGATCGAGCCGCCCGGCTCCGACACTGAACTACCGGCTGATACGGTCCTGGAAGCCAGGGATCTGGAGTTCCGCTACAAGAGCCATCTTCCCTGGGTCTTGAAGGGGCTGTCCCTGACGATTCACAGAGGGACCATCCACGCCATTGTCGGGGGCAACGGCAGCGGCAAAAGCACCCTGTTACATTTGTTGAGCGGTGTGCTTGATCCCGGGCGGGGTTGGATCCGGCGGCAGGAGGGACTGCGGACCGGACTTTTGACCCAGCATACCAAGGCGCTTTTTTCCGCTGACAGCCTGTTTGATGAGTTGATGGAACTCTCCGCGCTCGGCGGCTACGGACGGGAAGAAGTCCTGGAGATGATCCGCAAACTGGACCTGGAAGCCTTGAGCGAACGGCATCCCTATGACCTGAGCGGTGGGGAGACGCAGAAGGCCGCCCTGGCCAAGCTCTTGCTCCTGTCACCTGACATCCTGCTCCTGGACGAACCCGTCAAGGGCATGGACACCGCCAGCAAGATCGAGCTGGGTCACTGGTTCAAAACCCTTCGCGACCAGGGAAAGACCCTTGTGCTGGTCACGCATGACCTCAACTTCAGCGCCCAGGTGGCTGATCGCTGTTCGCTGCTTTTTGACGGACGCATGGTGGTGACGGAAGCGGTCAGGCCTTTTTTCCAAGGTAATACCTTTTATACAACGGATTATGGTCGCGTCGCCGCAGGGATTTTGCCAGGCATTGTGACACAGGCGGATCTCGGGCGGTTGCATGGAAGCCAGGATGAATCCCCGTCCTAAAAAAACTTCCAGGATGATTGAGTGGGCCGTCCTCCTGACCGTGCCGGCTGTTTTGGTCCTCGCCGCTCTTTTTGAAATCGCCCAGGCAGCGCTCATCACGTTTCTTGTGGCGATTTTGGCCATGGTTCCCTTCTTCCTCCAATTTGAGCGGGCCAAACCACGACCAAGGGAGATCATGCCGATCGTGGTCATGGCATCGCTCGCGACCGCGGGCCAGCTGGTCTTCGGACCGGCGATCAATTTCAAACCAATCGGCGCCATCATGATCGTGACAGGGATTGCCTTTGGCAGGCAGGCCGGCTTCGTGACCGGGGCGCTGACCGCACTCAGCTCCAATATGTTCTTTGGCCAGGGTCCCTGGACTCCCTGGCAGATGTTCACCTGGGGCCTGGTGGGTTATCTGGCGGGCGCCTTGAACGAGCGGGGCTGGTTTCGCCACCGGATTCTGGTCTATCTCTTCGGTTTCCTGTCGGGTCTGCTCTTCGGCCTGATCATGGATTCCTGGCACATCATTGGTTTCATCCAACCCCTGACCTGGAAGAATGCTCTGGCTGCTTATGGGGCGGGCCTACCCATGAACCTGACGCTTTCTATCGCGACCGTTCTTTTCCTTCTTCCTATCCTCCGCCCCTGGACCTTGAAGCTCTCCCGGGTCAAACGGAAATTCGGTCTTTATCAGGAAAATCAAGAAGACTGAAAGCGTGACCGCTGTGTCAAATGTATCCAAGAGGACAGAAATTATTCCCGGGGAGTGGTAATATTTAGCAGGTTTGACAATTTATTGGTAGATTTCGCTGGGGAGGACGTTTTCATGAAAAAAACACCATTGTACGATCGCCATGTGGCGCTTGGCGCCCGCATGGTTGAGTACGCCGGATGGAATATGCCGGTTCAGTACGCCGGTCTGAAAGAAGAGATTGCGGCAGTCCGCAACGAAACAGGCATGTTTGATGTATCCCACATGGGCGAGATCCGCGTCTCCGGCCAGGGAACGGGTGAATTTCTGGATTGGCTGCTGACACGCAAGGTCACCGGCAAAAAGCCCGATCAGATCACTTACGCTATTTTGAGCGCCGCCGACGGCGGGACGGTCGATGACCTGCTGGTCTATACGCTGGGAGCGGAGGATTATCTGCTGGTGGTCAACGCTGCCAATAAGGACAAGGATCTGATCCACATCGAAGAAAGTCTCGTGTCCTACAAGGCCGCCTTTGCCGACCGGAAATCGGAAATCGCGGTGGTGGACGAATCGGATCTTTACGGACAGGTCGCGATCCAGGGTCCATCGAGCCTGGACTGCATGCTGGAGGTGGCCGATCAACTGGGCCTCAATGCCGGCCAAAAAGAGGAGTTGAAAGAACTCAAGCGTTTCCGTCAGATGCTGGTGGAGGTCGAAGGTCACGATCGACCCATGATCATCTCCCGGACAGGCTACACCGGTGAGAATGGCTATGAACTTTACGTCCCCGCGGCCCGAACCGGCCACTACTGGGATATCTTCATGGAGGCAGGGATTGAGCCCTGCGGCCTGGGTGCCCGGGATACCCTGCGGCTGGAGGCGGGCATGCCCCTTTACGGTCATGAGATGTCGCCTGATATCAACGCGCTTGAGGGCGGCATGAGCTTTTTCGTTGACCTGGACAGGGACTTCCAGGGGAAGGCCATGAAGGACAAGGTGACACGGCGTCAGCTGGCGCTGGTCAGCCAGACCAGGGCCATCCCGCGTGAAGGCTATGAAGTCTATCTTGAGGGCAAAAAGATTGGGGTGATTACCTCAGGCACCTTCTCTCCCACCCTGGACAAGGGCATTGCCTTCGGGCTGGTCGACCTGGATACGCCGGAGGTCGGTGAAGTCGAGGTGCAGGTCCGCAAGAAACTCCAACCCTTTACTGTTGTGAACCCGCCTTTTGTCGGGTAGATAAACTGACAAATCCCGCGCTCCCGCGGGCAGATTAAACGCCGCGCGAGACCGCGGACATCAAAGTTAAAAAGAGGAAGGACAGGAAAAAATGGAAGGACTGAAATTTGCAAAGACACATGAGTGGGTCAAGGTTGAAGGCGACCTGGCCATCATCGGTTTGACTGACTTCGCGCAGGAAGAGCTGGGCGACATTGTTTATGCCGAGCCGGAACCCGAGGGGAGCCAGGTTGAGCTGGAAGACATCATTGGCACAGTCGAGTCGGTCAAGGCCGCGTCGGACCTGTACGCGCCTGTAAGCGGTGAGATCGTGGAAGCCAATTCCGAGATTGAGGACGCGCCCGAGATGATCAACCAGGCGCCCTGGGAGACCTGGTTTGTGAAGATCAGGATGGACGATCCCTCACAACTGGATCAGCTCCTGGACAAAGACGCCTACGACGCTTTCAGTGAGGAGGAAAAAGCATGACCGGATACCTCCCAATGGACCGGGAAGAACGCCGTGAAATGCTGGCGTCGGTGGGAGTGGATCTGGATCAGTTGTTCTCGATGATTCCGGATTGTGACTGTGTCCGGGTCGACGCTTATGAAGCTTTGGAGACCCAGGGCATGAGCGAACTGGAAGTGGTCGACCAGGTCAAGGGCCTGGCTGCGGACAACCTGAACGGTGAGGATTATGACAGCTATCTGGGGGCCGGTTATTACGATCATTACCAGCCCGCGGCGGTTCATCATCTGATCAACCGATCTGAGTTTCTGACCTCCTATACGCCTTATCAGGCAGAGATTTCCCAGGGAACCTTGCAGGCCATCTTCGAGTGGCAAAGCTATATCACCCGGCTGACCGGGCTCCCCGTAGCCAATGCCTCCCTATATGACGCTGCGTCAGGGGCGGCGGAAGCCCTCCTGCTTGCCTGCCGTGACAAGCATCTTTACAAGGTCTTTGTATCCGAAGGTGTGCATCCGGATACCCTTGAGACCATCCGCACCTACTGTCATGCCGCTGACATCGAAGTGGTGACCGGCCCTCTGGATTCAAGCGGCCGGACAGGCAGTTACCCGCAAGAGAAGAAAGAATACGCCGGCTTCCTGGTTCAGAGCCCCAACTTTTACGGGGTAGTCGAAGATCTGGACCTGCTGGCTCAAAGTGCGCACGAGGCGGGCGCGCTGGCCGTTGTCTCTCAGGATCCGGTCAGCCTGGCTGTCCTGAAACGGCCCGGTGACTGTGGTGTCGACATTGCGGTGGGTGAAGCCCAGTCGCTCGGACTCCCCCTGTCCTATGGAGGGCCCGGCGCCGGCTACATGGCAGTGACAGAACGCCTGATGCGCAAGATGCCCGGCCGGATTTGCGGCGCGACCGTTGACCGCCAGGGGCGGACCAGCTACGTGCTCACTTTGCAGGCCAGGGAGCAGCACATAAGAAGAGAACGCGCCACTTCCAATATCTGCACCAGTCAGGCACTGATGGCGACAGCCGCCACCATCTGGCTGGCCCTCCAGGGAGGCTCCGGCCTGCTGGACGTGGCTGAGCAATCGGCTGCCAAGGCCATTTATCTGGAGCAGAAGTTGACCGGGGGTGGTTGTTTCA
>JAAZFK010000283.1 GCA_012511735.1 Clostridiaceae bacterium
CTACTTCGGAGTCCACACAGTTCACTACGCCAAACTGAGGGAGATCTCTGAAAGACGCAAGCTCAACATGGCCGGTATCGGAGCCAATCTGGTCCGCGTCATGCTGGGGAGTCCCTTCTTTCGCGGGAGCGGAAATCAGGTCTTCAACCCATGGACGCGCCAGCATACGGCCAAAGCGGGCACCTTGTTCTTCCTGGGCTTTACCGGGTCTGACGGCTACCCCCGTCTTCTGCCTGTGATCCAGGCCCGTTCGGTCTCCAACAGCCGGATTCTTCTAACTCCGGCACCCTACAAAAAGTTGACCGAAGGGCTACAGGACGGTGACCGGGCCTCTTTGTTCGCGGCCAACCTGGACATGGAAGCCGTTCTCATGAAAGGCAGCTACCGCAAACTCGCGGGAGGCTTCGGAGCTGTCGACGTCGACCGGGTCTATAATTCCATGCCTCCTCTCCATCGCTACATTTACCCGGCAAGCCCCTGGGCGGCTGTGACGGAGTTCTAGGGTCACTTGGTGAAAAAGAACGAGCAGATCACCCTTTACCAACTGTTGTGGAGCCGCAAACGCGGCTTCATCATCTATCTGGTCGCCTCCTTCCTGCCCATCGTCCAGCAACTCCTCATGGAAGGAACCCTGGCTTTCTCCTTCACTATCCTTGAAGCCCGGACCAGGACGGAAATAAGTGTCCGTGCAGCCGTCCTGGTCGCAGGCATGGTGATGCCGGCCGCCTTCCATTGGGTATCCAGGAGACTTCGCATCGGTTTCATGCGCGATATCCTCCTGGACGTCCGCAAGCTTGGCTTTCGCCGCATTCTGGCGCTACCCGTCCGGGTCTTTTCGCGCAAGCCACGAGACCATTACCTGTCCCTCCTGGTCAATGACCTTAACATCTTCGAAAACGATTTCTTTCTCTCCTTTCTCAATGTGATCTTCAACGGAGGCCTGACCCTGATCGTCCTGAGCCTCCTCCTTTACATGGACTGGGTTTACGGTTTGGCCTGCGCACTGGCGACAACCATGCTTGCGCTTCTTGGCAGAGGCTTTCAAAAGAGGATTGTCCGCCTCAAGGAGGCGGAGTCTGACGCCAACAAGGTATTTTCACAGGATATGGCCAATGTTTTTTCCGGCCTTGAAATCCTCAAGCTCAATCAGGTGGAGGCGCCCTTCCGGGATAAATCCATGGCCTATGTAACCACGCTTGAAAACATTAAAATGCGTTTCAATATCTTTGACCATTTCCAGAGCGGCACCATGGAGACCCTGGGCCTCATCTTTACGGTCCTCTCTTTTTTCTATGTGGGGAGTGGCCTGGTATCCGGCCGCCTCTCCCTGGCTCAAAGCATCTTCATGGTGCAGATAACCCAGCGGGCTGTCTGGGGTATGGTGCAGATATTCCCTCATCTGAACAAGGTCCGGGCCAGTCAGGCCATCTTTGACCGGATCGTCAAAGGCGGCCCCCTGGAGCAGGAGGCACCGGATTCTCTGGGCACCCTGCCTTTTACACTGGATCGGGAACTGGAAGCTGACCGACTGTCTTTCTCATACGGGGGCAAAGAGGTCTTGCGCAAGGCGTCATTCAAGATTAATAAAGGGGAGAAGGTTCTGCTCAAGGGGGTTTCCGGTTCCGGCAAGACCACCCTGCTCAATCTCCTGGCCGGCGTCTACAACACCTACGAGGGAGAAAACCGTTACGACGGCCGGGAACTGAAGACCCTCAACCCCGTCCCCCTCAACCGCAGCATCGCAGAAGTCTACCAGGATGTCTTCCTCTTTGAGGACACCTTGAAAAACAATCTGACCCTTTATGGAGATTACGATCCTGGGGCCATTGAAGAGGCCGTCGACCGGGCCGGCCTGCGGAGCTTGGTCCAACGACTGCCTCTTGGACTTGAAACGCCCCTGGAGGAAAATGGCAAGAACCTGTCCGGTGGCGAACGCCAACGCGTCTCCATCGGCCGTGCCATAATCAAGCAGGCGGACCTCCTCCTGTCCGACGAGGCGACCGCCAGCCTGGACGAAGGCCTGGGCCGGCATGTCGAGGCTACCCTCCTGTCACTGGACGCCACCGTCATCTCCATCTCCCACCGTTACTATGAAGGCGTAACGGAGGGCTATGACAAGGTCCTGGAAATCGACGGTGGCATCCTTTCGGTCTGGCAACCCGCTGATTATTTCAAGGAGACAGTGTGATGGCCAGGAGACAATCTCACAAGAAACAAGGCGCAACCCCACTTCCGTCCGATCTGAAGGAGACCCTCCGGCAACTTCGTTGGGGACTGTTGCCGGCAGCCCTTCCTCTTCTGGCCTCGTCAGGCCTTAACGTCCTGCTCATGCTCATGATCAAGGAGAGCATGGACGCGGCTCTTGCGGGGAATACCGGCCGTTTGAAAGACATCCTTCTGCCCATGCTGCTGGGCGTTGTCGCTTTCCTCCCCGTGGAACTCATGTCCGCCTGGATGCGGGGACGCTATATCCGCCGGATCAATCAGACCCTTAAGGGCCGTTACATCGACCGAATCTTTGCCAAAAATATCAGTGAATTCCAAAACGAGCACCTGGCGCTCTATCTATCCAACATCACCAACGATATGAATTCGGTGGAGCAGCGCTATTTCATCTCCATGCACGAAATCCTCAGACGGGGCCTGGGAGCCCTGGCGGGCGTCATCATCCTCCTGAACGTTCACTGGGGAGTGGCGGCTACCGCCCTGATCCCCGGCATCATCGTCGCTTGGGTGGCCCTGCGTTCAGGACGGGGTCTGGAAAAACATGAAGGTGAGCGGTCGGGATTCCTCAAGGATTACACCGTCTATATCCGTGAAGTCCTTTCGGCCTTCCGCATCATCCGCAACAACAACCTGGAAAAGAAGATCGCCGATGACTTCGACCGGAAGAGCGCTTCCGTTCAGCAGAAGCGTTTTGAACTGGACAGGGCTGAAACCATCGTTAATGTCCGCAACAACATCCTCTTTGGGCTTATGATCGCAGGCCTCCTGATCGCCGCTATGTTTACTGTCCGGGCGGGCTTGACGTCGACTGGTGGCCTGATCCTGATCATCAACGGCTACAGCAATATTTTGAATGCCTTCGGCATGGTGGCAGAGGGCCTGCCCCTTATTCGGTCCGAACGGCCGGTCTTCCTGCGCATGGAAGAGGCCCTTTCTAATCAAGAGACATTGCAGGAAACCGAAACCCTCCAAAGCTTCGACAAGTCGCTTGCCTTTGACCGGGTCTCCTTCGCCTATGGAGAAAACCAGGTCCTGCGCCAAGCTTCCTTCTCCATGCGGAGGGGCGGCAAATACCTCCTGGTCGGCCCATCAGGCGGCGGCAAATCCACAGTCCTCCGCCTGATCCGCAAGTACTTCAATCCCCATGAAGGTAAGATTCTGATCGACGGACAGTCCCTTGCCGCCATCACCCGCGAGTCTTACTACAAGCACCTTGCCAATGTCGAACAGCAGGTCTTCCTCTTCGAAGACACCCTACGCAACAACCTGACCCTCTTCAAACCCTATCGTGGAGAAGACATTATGGAGGCAATCCAGGGAGCAGGTCTTTCAGGTTTTCTGGCGTCCCTGCCCGATGGCTTGGACAGCATGATCCATGACAATGGCAAGAATCTTTCAGGCGGGGAAAAGGCCCGTATCGCTATCGCCCGCGGCCTGATCGCCAGGGCCGACCTGCTGCTCCTGGATGAAGCTTTTGCAAGCCTGGACGAGGAAACAGCCCGGGGCATTGAACAGACCCTGCTTGCCCTGGAAGGTGTCACGGTCATCTCGGTCAGCCATGTGATCTTTTCCGACACAGCCCCTCTTTATGATGCAGTCTTTGAGGTCAAGCGGGGCCAAGTCAGCGAACGGGTTCTGGCCTGACCCTCTTGATGCTATGATGGGCAAAAGGAGACTTCCATGGACATACTCGATCTGAATCAGGCCATCGAAAAAGGGCGCGTTTCCCGCGGCCCTGTTTTTATCAACAGCAAGCCCGACCTTCGATCCGGCAGGCGTGACGACTACATGACCGGCGAATTCTACCTGAAGGGACAGACCTTCCCCTTCAGGATCTGGGAAAAAGATAGCTATAGCATTGTCCTGGAGTATGGACCCGGCATCTACATCGCGGAGACAGTAGGATCCGACTACAACGGACCCTACCTGACCATCCGGAGTATCGATCTTTACCCCGGGGAGGATCTGACC
>JAAZFK010000284.1 GCA_012511735.1 Clostridiaceae bacterium
GTTGAGAAGAAGGCGTTGAGATGGCAAAACAAAAGAAATCCAAAGATACCTATTACATTGTCAGAGGCGAGGACTTGCCCGAAGTCTTCCTCAAGGTCATGGAGGTGAAAAGGCTGCTTGACCAGGGTCGGGTCCGTTCGGTCAATGAGGCGGTCAAGCAGGTGGGAATCAGCCGGAGCGCCTACTACAAATACCGGAAATCAATCCGTGCCGTCAAGACCATTGACCAGGGAGCCATCACGGCCGTCCTGATCGTCATGGAGCACCTGGAGCGGGTGGCGTCTTTGTGTTTTGACACCTTTTTTGAGGCAGGCGCCGAGATACTGTCCTTCCTCCAAAGCCCGCCGGTTGACGGCCTGGTCCAGGTGCTGGTAACCTACCGGACGGATGGCAACGCGTGGCCTGACGACGTCCTGGTCTACCGGCTGACTCAGACACGGGGAGTCGTCCATGTTCAGTCATTGAGGCAAACCTGACCGGACCTTTTGTGCTGGAATCAGAGAAGCTGTCTGTGTTACGCTTGCTTGAGCAGAGACAGAAAGGAAGGGTCGGTCTTGCGGATCATCCTTGAAGCATTAAAAATCGATAAAATGCCGAAGACGCGCTTGGTGCATCTTTGGTTTTTCCTGCTCTTCGCCCTGTCGGGAAGCGCTTACGTGACCATGCCCACAGGCGGTCAGATCGATCTTTTCCAGACACAGCTCGCCGCCTTCCTGGCCAGGCAGGATGTCCTGCCCTTTCCGCCCGTCGCCTGGTTGTCCATCTTGTTTCGCCAGGTGGGACTGGTGGTGATTTCCTTGTGGTTTATCCTGCTCTACGCCATCCACTGGCTCTTCGCGTCCTCGGAGACCACAGGACCCGTGGACGTCAGCCAGGGTTCCATGGAGATCCCGCCACTGCCTGTTCCAAAAGACCAGTCACCCACCGGCGTCGCGGTCAGGGCCTTCCCGGTTCTTCTGCTTCTGGCAGTCGCCATGATCCTGCCCTACCTGATCTCCATCCCGATCATGGGGATCCCCTTTTACGCCTTGATCTCCATGCTGTCCATGACTGTTTTCGTCGTCGTTTTTGAGGACAAAACCCTGCCCTCGGCCATGGAAGCCAGCTACCGGATGACCCGGGGGATGAAATTTTTCATCTTCATCTCATTCATGTTTCTGGGTTCCATCACCACTATGGCGGGTGACCTGCTCAGGATGGTGATGGGGAGCAGCCTCTGGGCGGGCAGCTTGATCCGGGCATTTTTCTTCGCTTTGAAGACACTGGCTTTCGGCAGGCTGGCCGCCATGTTCTACCGCTCCCTGTCGGCACGGGAAGATATGGGGATTGGCCCTCCCGCCAGGTCATGACCGGCGCCGGACCCGCAAACCGAACCTTATAAGGATAAAGACACCATGATGACATTTGAAGAACTGCAGGCGGAAGCCTCCAAAAATAAAACACTGATCGAAGACTTGAGACAGTCGCTTCGCTTGGAAGCCGACGCGGAAGAAAGAGAGCGCCTGACCGGGGAAACCCAGGAGGAAGCCTTCTGGAGTGATCCCGCCCGGGCTCAGACCGTTCAAAAGCGCATTGCCTATTTGAACAAGAAGGAAAAACGATTTGAAGATCTTCTGGCGGCCAACGATGACTTTGAGGTCCTGCTGGAGCTGTCCGAGGAAGAAGGGGACAAGGAGGTCCTGGGCGAGGTCGCCAAAGGCCTGTCGGACTGGGCCCGTGAATACGAGAGTCTGCGCCTTGAGACCCTGCTGACCGGCGAGCACGACGCCATGAACGCCCTGGTCTCCCTTCATGCCGGCGCGGGTGGAACCGAGGCCCAGGACTGGGCGGGCATGCTCTTTCGGATGTACGCCCGCTGGGCGGAAGACCACGACTATGACCTGGAGGTCCTGGATCTGCTTGACGGGGAAGAGGCGGGGATCAAGACCGTTTCCTTCCGGGTTGGCGGCCCCAACGCCTATGGTTATCTGCGCAGTGAGCACGGAGTCCACAGGCTGGTCCGTATTTCACCCTTCGATTCATCAGGCCGCCGCCACACTTCTTTTGCCAGCTGTGAGGTCCTGCCGGAACTGGATGAGACCATTGAAATCGAGATCAGTCCGGATGACCTGAAAATTGATACCTTCAGGGCGTCAGGCGCAGGCGGCCAGCACGTCAACAAGACCAGCTCGGCTGTCAGGATCACCCATTTGCCGACAGGAATCGTAGTGACCTGCCAGAATGAGCGCTCCCAGCTGTCCAACAAAGAGACCGCCATGAGGATGCTTAAATCCCGCCTTTATCACCTGGCCCGTCAGCGCCAGCTGGACCGGATCGAGGATCTGAAAGGCCAGGTCTTCGACATTGCCTGGGGCAGTCAGATCCGTTCGTATGTCTTTTGTCCCTATACCATGGTCAAAGACCATCGGACCGGTTTTGAAACAGGGGATGTGGACGGGGTCATGGACGGGGATCTGGACGGCTTTATCAATGCCTGGCTGGTCGAGGA
>JAAZFK010000285.1 GCA_012511735.1 Clostridiaceae bacterium
AGGCGCGTCATCCACCTGCCCATAGTCATTGACAGCAAAGTTTCTGATGTCAATGGTCTCGATTTCAATTAAGCCGCGGTCAATGGCGCGGCCGGTGATGCTGTGGTCAAGCGCGCCCTTGACCTGGTCAGGGAAGAGTGTCAGCACTGAAAAGCGGACCGCCACGGCTACTCTCCTTGAGACGTTTCGGAAGCCTGACGGTAGAGGGGGTAGAGACCTTCAGGGAGGCGAAGATCGATTCTGCCTGAGCCTATATCCACCTTCTGTATGATGGAGCGTAGGAAGGGAATGAGAAGATCTTTCTCCCCCTCCCGACTTACGACGAGGATATCGCCATTTCCTGCCCGGATAATATCGGTTATCGAGCCAAGATCACCCTTTTCTTCATCGAAGACAGCCGCGCTGATCAGGTCGCCATAATAGAATTCAAATGAGTCCGCAAGCGGAACGGCGTCCTCCCGTTTGACTGCAAGACGTCTGCCCGCCAGAAGCCTGGCTGCGTCACGCGTTTCAATGCCGTCGAAAGAAAGCAGGAAACCCTGGGGGGTCGGCCTGCAGCCGGACAAGGTCAGTTGCCTGACCGGCGACTCACCTGTTTCATCCATGGCATAACAGATAAGCCCCGGGATAAATCGATCAGGGTCATCGGTCAGGCTCTTAACCAGCACTTCCCCCTTGACGCCATGTGCCCTCTGACAGGCACCAATCAAAAGATAAGGCCGCTTCATGAAAGAATGTCGACGGACACGCGCCTGCTGTCCATGGCACCCTTGGCTTTCATTATTGTACGCACGGCTTGCGCCCGGCGTCCGCCCCGGCCGATCACCCGCCCGATGTCTTCGGGATGGGCGCTGACCGTCAGGACAATTTCTCTGCCGCGTACCTTCTCATCAATCACAAGTTCTTCCGGGTGACGGACCAACGGTTCAATGACCGCTTTTAGCAATTCTTTCATGATCTACTCCAAAATTCCGTTATACTTGAGTAGTTTTTTGACAGTGTCGGTTGGCTGGGCGCCTTTGGCGATCCAGTCCTTGACCTTGTCGCTGTCAACCTTGAAGGTTGAGGGATCGGTGTGGGGGTTGTAGAGCCCGATTTCTTCGATGAAACGTCCATCACGCGGGAAACGGGCGTCGGCGACGACCACACGGTAATAAGGTTGCTTCTTCTTGCCTACACGTTTGAGGCGGATTTTTACTGCCATAAGTTCCTCCAAAGAGTTTGTTTATATCCCATCGGACTCTCAGGTCCGAAGAAATCAATTAAAAGCCCAAGCCACTCAGGGGCATGCGGCCCCGGCGGCGCTTGCCACCCTGACCCAGCATGCCAAACTGCTTCATCATCTTCATCATATCGTCATAACGGCGGACGACCCGGTTGACGTCCTGGACCTCAAGACCGCAGCCCCGGGCGATTCTGCGTCTGCGCGAGGCGTTGAGTATCCTGGGATTGTCGCGCTCCTGCCGGGTCATGGACTGGATAATGGCCCGGGTTCTCAGCAAATCCTTTTCATCGATGTCGACATCTCCCAGCTTCCTGCCAAGGCCGGGGACCATGGAGAGCATCTCTTTCATGGAGCCCATGCCCTGGATTTGTTCCAGCTGTTCCAACATGTCCTGCATGGTAAAGGTGTTGGCCTTGAGCCGCTCCAGGGTTTTCTCCGCCTGATCCTGATCGAATGCTTCAGATGCTTTCTCGATCAGTGTCAAGACATCACCCATTCCCAGGATCCGTGACGCGAGACGATCCGGATGAAAAGCCTCCAGATCATTGACCTTCTCCCCTGTCCCCATCATCTTAATGGGTTTGCCCGTCATCCGCCTGATCGAAAGGGCCGAGCCTCCGCGGGCGTCGCCATCCAACTTGGTCATGATAAAGCCATCCAGCCCGATCCTGCTTTCGAAGGCTTGCGCGATACCGACGGCCTCCTGACCGATCATGGCATCCACAACAAGCAGGCGTTCATCCGGGTTCAGTGCCTGATTGATGGCTTTGAGCTCCTCCATGAGCTGGTCGTCGACCGTCATACGTCCGGCGGTGTCAATGATCAGGGTGTCGCACATCATGTAACGGGCCCTCTCCTCACCTTCTTTGGCCAGGGTAAGGGCGCTTTTTTCATCCGGGTTGATGTAACTGTCGACGCCCACCTGTTCAGCGAGGATCTGCAACTGCTCCTGGGCTGCCGGGCGATGGACGTCCGTCGAGACCAACATAGGCTTCTTGCCCCGGTCTTTCAGGTAGAGGGCCAGCTTGGCGGCTGTTGTCGTCTTACCCGCGCCCTGAAGTCCATAGAGCATGATGACCGTAAAACCGGTTGGAGAAACCGTCAGTTTCTCCTCTTCACCCAGCACATGGATCAGTGCCTCATGGACAATTTTCACGACCTGCTGGCCGGGTGTCAGGCTCTGGAGCACCTCGGCCCCACGCGCCTTGTCGCTGATCTCAGCGGACAAATCCTTGACGACCTGATAGTGGACATCGGCTTCAAGAAGCGCCAGGCGGATCTCCCGCATCATGTCCTTGATGTCTTTTTCCGTGACGCGGCTTCTGCCCCGCATGGCATCCGTGATCCGGCTGAGGCGGGAACTCAGGTTTTCAAACAAGGCCATAATCGCCCTCCTGTTCACCAAGTAAATCCAGCATCTGCTGAAGTGACCGCTTCAATCCGGCAAGGTCACCCGTGGCTTCCTGCCTGACCGCTTCCCCTACCAGCGACTTCATCTGCCTGTCTCTGGCTGCCAGCTGAAGTGAGGATTCGAGCTTGCCCAGCCTGGTCACTCCCCTTTTAATCTGGTCATGAACACCTTGGCGCGACAAACCGGTCTGTCCGGCAATCTCGGACAGTGACCAATCTTCGTTGAAATAGAGGGTCAACACCTGGCGCTGACGCGCGCTGAGCAGGTCACTGTAGTAGTCCAGCCACAGACAGACATCTGTGTGAACGGGATCCTTGAATATGGTGTTCTCATCTTGCATGGAGACAGTATAAACACCGGCTCAAAGCCTGTCAAGTATTTATATTGACAGTTAAAGATCCGGTAAAAGAGCGTCTAAAAACATGGACCGGCTGAAGTCCTGCAGATCTTGCGCGTCCTCCCCCAAACCGGCCAGGCACAGGGGCAAACCCGTTTCTCGTGAAACGGCAATGGCGACACCACCTTTGGCATTTCCATCCAGTTTGGTGATGGCCAGACCGGTCACCTCAATGGCCTCATGGAAGGCACGGGCCTGGACGATGGCGTTCTGGCCGGTCGTCGCGTCCAGGACCAGAATGGTTTCGACAAGAGCATCAGAAGCTTCGCGATCGATGACGCGCCTTATTTTGGCCAGCTCGTCCATCAGGTTGCGCTTGGTGTGCAGTCTGCCGGCCGTATCAATCAGGAGAAGATCCGTTTGACGTGCCCGGGCGGATTGGATCGCGTCAAAAACAACCGCGGCCGGATCCGCTCCTGTCGCATGGGCGATCACAGCTGTTTGAGTCCGTTCGCCCCAGGCCTTCAATTGTTCGATGGCGGCCGCCCTGAAGGTATCTGCCGCGGCCATCATGACGCGGAAGCCCTGATTCTTGGCCCTTTGTGCCAGCTTGGCGGCGGTTGTTGTCTTACCCGTTCCATTGACACCCACCATCAGGTAGATAGTCAGACGGTCAGACTCAATCTTGAGCTGTTTTTCCGTCATCATCCCGGCCAGTGTCAGTCGAAGGAAGTCCAATACACCCTGCCGCGACGCGTCACCGGTCTGTCGGATATGTTCCCGGATAGCCTCGATGGCTTCAGTGGAGGCCGTCATTCCGCAGTCCGCCTGGATCAGGATCATCTCCAGCTCATCCAGCATGTCATCGTCAAAGATTCCCAGGCCGGCAGCCATCCGATTGATACCTGCCGTCATGAAGTCTCTTGTTTTTGTCAGGCCTTTCCTAAAGGTTTCAAAAAGACTCATACCATCACCTTTCCGTGACCAGGCTATTCACCATAAGGCAGCGCGGACGAGAGCACCATGGAGACAACTCTCGAGATGCCCCGCTCTTGCATGGTGACCCCATAAAGCCTGTCTGCCGCTTCCATGGTGCCCTTGCGGTGGGTGACCAGGATAAATTGCATGGACCAGGCGTAGCGACGCACATAATCTGTAAAGCGCTTGACATTGGCGTCATCCAGCGCGGACTCCACCTCATCAAAGACACAAAAGGGCGCAGGCTTCAGTTTGAGGATCGCAAAAAGCAGCGCGATGGCGGTCAGGCACCGTTCACCGCCAGAGAGCAGGGAAAGTTTCTGCAGTTTCTTACCCGGAGGCCTCGCCCTGATGCCGATATCGGCCAACAGGACATCTGTTTCTCCCTCAAGCACGATTTCCGCCTGACCACCGGAGAAAAGTTCCGAAAAGACCTGGTTGAAGTTTTGGTTGACTTCGTGGATGGTCTCGCTGAATTGCTCACGCATGGACTGATCCAACCGGCCCACCAGTGTTTCCAGTTCAGCCCGTGCCTGTTCGATGTCCTGCCTTTGGGTGCGGGTGAAATCGATTCTTGCCTCCAGAGCCTCATAATCCCGAATGGCATTGTGGTTAATCGGGCCCAGTTGATCAATTTGATTTTTCAATGCTGCCCGCTCGGAGGTCGCCTTGGAGACAGAGGGAATGTCGATCGATTCCTTTTTCGCCTCGCCTCTGGTCATTCCGTGGGATTCCCAGAGTCTGTTCAACAAGTCATCGATCTGTTGCTGGCTCCTTTGCGTCTCAGCCCGTCGCCGTTCCAGCACGGACTGAAGCTGTGTCACCTGGTCATTTGCCTGATCCAGGGACCCCATCATGGACCGCTGATCGGAAAATGCCTGGTCACGCTGAACCATCAAGGCTTCAAGACCCGCCTTGCAATCAAGAATGGCGGATCCGATTTCTTCCAGAATCTTCTTGTTATCCTCCGTCTTGTGTCTGGCCTCTTCCATTTTCGCGCTCTGGCTCTCCCATTCGCGTTCGACAGAGGTCAGTCTGACTCTTGCGGACTCGATTCCCTGGCCGGTACGCGCCGTGACAGCGTCAAATTCTTTTAGCGTGTCTGAGATCGCCGCGATGGAAAGATCAAGTTTAGTGACCTGATTCTTGCATTGAAGGTACTTATCGGTTTCGCTCTCATGGTCTGCCCGAAGCAGCGCCAGATCCGCTTCCAGTTTCAGCCGCTCCTGATCCATCTCCTGGATTTCAGGTCGCAGCCTGTTCATGACGCTGTCAAGTTCCAGCATCCGCTGTTTCAACTGGGATTCTTCGGCAAGCAACCGATCAATCTGAACCTGAAGCCTGTGTCTGGCTGATTGTCCCGCCTCTTCTTC
The DNA here is from genome assembly GCA_012511735.1 of Clostridiaceae bacterium. Lineage (GTDB taxonomy): Bacteria > Bacillota > Clostridia > Saccharofermentanales > DTU023 > UBA4923. Next base: position 5,325 of record JAAZFK010000285.1, read on the forward strand.
CGTTTTGAAACGGACCAATTCCCGTTTTGAGGCAGCCAGTTCCTCCAGGATCCGCTCCTCTTCGGCTGCCAGTCTGCCAAGCTCCTCCTTGGCCGAATCCAATGCTGCCAGGAGGCTCTCTTTTTCTTCACTTTTGCCGCGGGCCTCATGACGGGCAGCCTGGATCCTCCCCGGCCGTCCCAGAACGCCCGTAGACTTGCCGGCGCGGTATCCACCGGTCATAGATCCGCCCCGGTGTACCTGATCACCGGACCGGGTCACGACCGTGTACCGGCGGTTGATCTGACGGCTTAGTTCCACGGCCTCTTCCAGCGATTCGACCAGAAGTGTCCTGCCAAGCGCATAGCGGGCAGCGGGCAGAATCTCCTGATCACAGTCGACCATCTCGCTGGCCACTCCGATCCAGCCGGGATTTTGGCGGGCGATCCTTAAGCTTTCCTGGTCAACCTGGGAAATATAAAGTGAATCGACGGGTAAAAAGGTTGCCCTGCCCCGGCGCGTGCGGCGAAGCCATTCGATCCAGTATTCGGCCGTCTTTTGTTGATCACAGACCAGATGGTGGGCGGAACCTCCAAGCGCCACATCGATGGCAAGCTGTAGAGACTCCGGTACAGTCAGAAGCGATCCCAGCGGCCCGAAAAGACCCTTGTCCTCATGCTTGCTCCGTTCCTGCATGATATGACGGACCGGCTGTGAATAGCCTTCAAAGTCCATCTCCAAACGCTCGAGTGTATCCGCCTCATACAGAAGTTGCCTGATTGAGGCATCCAGCCGGTCGATCGAATCCTCGACCTGATCTGCTTTGAGGTGGCCTGACCGGGTATTTTCCCTGGCGGCTGCCGCTGCAGCTTCCTGATCATGAATGGACTGCGTTCGCAGTGAGAGTTGATGACGGATGGCTTGTAACGATTGATCGCTTGACTTCTCTTCCTGATCGAGGGCTTCTTTGTCTTCCGTCAAGCGGCTCAAGCGGGATTCCAGTGCCTGGGTCTCCCCGACCAGCGCCTGAAGGGAGGCGCGTGAGTCCGACAGTTGACTCAGGAGTTCTTCCCGCCTTGTGCTGACGGCTGACAAATTGTTGCTATAGGTCTCGACCTGTTGCTCAAGTGAGTCAAGAAGTGTTTTTTCTGCTTGGACCTGCGCTGTCAAACTTTCCTGTTGATTGAGCAGTTCTTTGCGTCTGAGCGCGCGGCCGCCCAGATCCTGCTCTGCTGCCATGACTTGCATGATCAGCCTGTTCTTCTCTTCAAGAAGTGACTCCGCGCCTTGTTTTGATCCTGCGTATTGCTCCTTGTAAAGGGCTTCCAACCCGATATGCTCGGTTTCCTTGACAGACAGCTGATTGAAACGGCCCTGTTCTTCTTCTATCTGGTCATCCAGCCGGTTAATGGTTGAGATGGCCGACTCCTGGAGCGCACGTTGACCGGCCTGATTTTTGCGGGCTGTTTCCAGATCAGCCTCGAGCAAAGCCGTATCGCCTTCTTTTTTTGTCTTCTGATCTTCCAGCGTTTCAAGCTGCCTCAGGGTCAGGGCGGTATCGAGCTGACGGAAGCGGGTCGCAAGTTCAATATGCGACCGGGCATCCCCGGCCTGCTTTTCCAGGACCACTGCCTGATCCTGGAGTTCGGCCAATAAATCGTCCACACGGATCAGGTTCTGCTCGCTTCGATCCAGTTTCCGGAGCGCTTCATCCTTGCGGGATCTGAATTGTACGATGCCCGACGCTTCCTCGAAAATGGCACGCCTGTCTTCGGACTTGTTGCTCAGGATATCATCGACCCTGCCCTGGCCGATAATCGAATAGCCGTCCAAGCCTACTGCTGTGTCCATTAATAAGCTGTTGATGTCTTTCAGCCGGCAGAGTGTCTTGTTAATCAGATACTCGCTGTCACCCGACCGGTAGTAGCGGCGGGTGATTGAGACCGTTTCATAGTCAATGGGAAGGATGCGCCCGGAGTTATCGAGAGTGAGAGTGACCTCAGAAAAGCTGACAGGCCGCCTCTGAGCGGTTCCGTCGAAGATCACGTCCTCCATCCGCTGGCCTCTCAGCATTTTTGCGCTTTGTTCCCCCAGCACCCATCGGATGGCGTCTGTGATATTCGATTTGCCGGCACCATTGGGGCCGACGATAGCTGTGATTCCCTTATGAAAATCAATTTTCGTATACTCGGGAAATGATTTGAAACCTTGGATCTCAAGCGATTTCAGCATCTTGTCTGCTCTTCTCCGATCATGGTTTCCAAAAATTGGCGGGAGGCATCCTGTTCGGCTGCCTTCTTTGTCCTGCCCTCGCCCGTCACTTGCAAACGGTCGTTCAGGTACAGGCCGACTTGATAGTGGCGGTCATGTTCCGGGCCGCTGGTCGTCTCCACCAGAAACTTGATTTCGCGGTCCTGGCCGGCCTGAGCCCATTCAAACAGTCTGCTTTTGTAATCGTAGGTCAAGCTGCCGCCAATGGCGGGTTCGAAATAAGGATCTAGCAGGCCCGTCATCACTTGGCGCGCCCGCTCCATGCCGCCGTCCAGGTAGATGGCCCCCAGGACAGCTTCCATGGCGTCCGAGAGGTTGGAAGGATTGGCGGCGCCTCCCGACAGCGTCTCCCCGTGGCCCAGTCGGAGATACCCCCCCAGCTCCAAGGTCAGGGCAAGTCTGGTCAGCGTTTCCTCACAGACCAGGCCGGCACGGATCTTGGTCATAGCTCCTTCCGGCGCCTCCGGTATGGCAGCGAAAAGATATTCCGTGACGATCAGCTGCAAGACGGCATCGCCCAGGAACTCAAGCCGTTGATTATCCACTGTCTCAAGATTCTGTTCATAGGCAAAAGAAGGATGCGTCAGAGCTTCTACCAGCCCTTGACGATTCCTGAACTTATAACCGAGGCGATCCTCTAAAATTGAATAATCAATTGACACGGAAGGGCGTTTGTCAGCCCGCCCCGCAGGGCGGACTCAAGGTACTTACAGGTGAGCGTGAATGAAATCGACCGCATCACCGACGGAGCGGATCCGTTCAGCTTCTTCATCCATGATCTGCATGTCAAACTCAGATTCAAGTGACATGACCATCTCGACGATATCCAGCGAATCAGCATTCAGATCTTCAATGATGCTGGACGCCATTTCGATTGATTCCTCGTCAATGCTTAACTGGTCCGCCAGTATGGTACGGATGCGTGCCAGAATTTCCTGTTTGGTCATAAACTAACCTCCAAATTTAAATCTATTTTCTTACCGCGCAAGCGTCCATCAGACGTCAAGCGCGCTCGCAAGGAGAACTTTATTCTTAAGCCAATAATCGAGACCTGAAAACACCGTAATCAAGAGCGTGACGGCGACCAGGATATCACCGGGGATGGTCCAGGGCTGCCCATAGCCGAGGAAGGGCAAGCCGGGATCAATCCACTGGACGATGATAGGCTCAAACATCAGGGTGCTGAGGGTAATGATCTGGAAAACGGTTTTAATTTTCCCAAACCAACTGGCTGCGATCACCAACCCATGCTCAACGCCTACCAGCCGTATCCCGGTCACAATGAATTCCCTGGCGGCGATCAGTACGATCACGTAGGTGGAGATCCGTCCAAGTTGGGCAAAAGCAGTGAAAACAGAAAGGACCAGCAGCTTGTCCGCGATGGGATCCACCAGCTTCCCAAAATTGGAAACAAGACCCTGCTTGCGCGCCAGCATCCCGTCAAACAGATCCGTCATGGCCGCAAGAATGAAAAGCACGATGGCGATCACACGGCCGGGCGCTGATACGATGAAGCCGGAAAAAGCACAGGTCTCGCAGTAAGGCAGGGGCAACATAAAAAAGAGAATAAATGGAATCAGGATCATTCTCGACACGGTCAATTTATTCGCAATGTTCATCCAATGACACTCCCGTTAAATCATAAGGGCCGGCATCCACAATTCGAACAGCCGGTCGGCTTCCAATCGCGTGATCGGGCCTTGTTGCCGCAACAAAAATAAGAGGATCAACGTCCGGCGCTTCGCCGTAACTTCGCCCTTGAAAGAGTATACCACGCTCATCCACCCCTTCAAAAAGGACAGGCGTTACCTGCCCGATTCGTTTGCGATTCTGTTCAAGCGCGATCTGTTTTTGTACTTCCATGATCTTGGCCGCCCGGATAGAAGCTGTCGCGAAAGGTACCTGGTCAGGCATACGGGCCGCGGGCGTCCCCTCCTCAGCGCAGAAAACAAAGCAACCCAAACGATCAAAGCGGATTCGTTGGACAAAATCCAACAGAATCCGGAAGTCCTCCTCTGTCTCCCCCGGAAAACCGGTCATGACCGTTGAGCGGATAATCAGCTCCGGAATCAATTGGCGGATCCGATGAATTTTCCCCTCGATTTCCGCCGCGGTTTCATGGCGTCGCATGCGGCGCAGGACCGCGTCAGAAGCGTGCTGGATGGGGAGATCCATGTAAGGTGCGATCTTGGGATTGGAGGCCATCTCCTCCATCAGTTCGTCGGTCAGCGCGTCTGCGTAGAAGTAAAGACAGCGTACCAGTTCAATGCCGGGGGTTTTTTCCGTCAGTTGTCTAAGCAGTGAAGCAAGTGTCGGTTGACCGGCAAGATCACGGCCATAACGGGTCGTGTCCTGGGCGACCAGGATCAACTCACGGACTCCCAGATCCGCCAAATGGGAGGCTTCGCGCAAGATGGCCTGAGGTTGCCTCGACCGCTGAGGTCCCCGGATGGAAGGAATGGTGCAATAGGCACAGGCATTGGAACAGCCCTCCGCGATCTTCAGGTAGGCGTAAGTTCCCTGCCTGGCGGATGGCTGGCGGTCGATGTCCAGATAGATGACGTCCCCCGGCAAACCGGGTCGATGCGTACGCAGGGATTCTCCCGCCGAAAGGCGCCTGAGTACCTGCGCCACGCTGCCATATTCACCGGTGCCAATCACGGCATCCACTTCCGGCAATTCCTTGAAGATCTCGTCCTTGTAACGTTGGGGCAGGCAGCCGGCAACGATCAGGCGGGCTCCCTCCTTCTTACTGGAGGCCAGATCCAGGATCGCCTCAATGGCCTCTTCGACAGCAGGCTGGATAAAGGCACAAGTATTGACAATAAGATAGTCTGCCAGATGGGGAGTTCCGGTGAAGGAGAAGCCTTCCTTTCTCAGGATGGCACTCATGCATTCAGAGTCAACTTCATTTTTGGGACATCCCAAAGATAAAAGATAATAAGAACCGCTCATGGTAATAAGATGTCTGCTAGATTTCCAAACGATCGGGATCCTCCGCCAGGTGATCCCGGATGACGGCGCGGGCCAGCCCCGCAGGGTAGCCCCGCCGGGTCAAAAGCTTCATCAGATCAATCTCCTGATCCGGACCGGCGTCGGGGAAAACGGCCCGGCAAAGGGCGGAGGCTGTCAGCTTGTCTTCTTCCAACTGCTTGACAAAACGGGCCGCCACATCCGCCTCCACGCCGTTTCGGATGAGAACGGCCTGCATTGCCCTCCTGGATCTGAGCTTCCGGCCCCGGTAGCGGGCGACGATCGCGGCCGCAGCCCGTTCATCGTTGATGTAATCGATGTCGATGAAATAACGGACGACCTGATCCGCCAGGCGGGCATCCACTCCCTTGCCGAGGAGATTGCGCCTGACCCTGCCGGATGACTTGGAGCGGTCGATCCCGATAAAGGCAACCGCTTTTTGCCGGGCCGCCTCAAAGGCAGCGGGATCACTCATAGATCGAGGCCTAACATGGCATCGACATCTGTGTCGAGCAGATCGTTGGCTGCCTGATCCTTCTGACCGGCATCCTCAATTTCCGAATCATCCAGGTAGTAAGCGCGGACCTCCTGCTCAATCGTCTCCAGGAGTTCGCTGTTGTCCTCTTCTTCCAGAAAGGCGCGTACATTGTCACGGCCCTGGCCCAATCTCTGGTCGCCATAAGAGAACCAGGAGCCGCTCTTCTTGATGATGTCCGCGTCAACGCCCATATCCAGAATGCAGCCGGTCTGCGAAATGCCCCTGCCATAAAGAATGTCGAACTCGGCCTCGTGGAAGGGCGGCGCTACCTTGTTCTTGACTACCTTGGCCCGGGTCCTGGATCCAATAAGCTTGTCACCCTGCTCAATCTTGCCGATGCGCCTGATATCCAGCCTGACACTGGCATAGAACTTGAGAGCTCTGCCCCCGGTGGTCGTCTCGGGGCTGCCGAACATGACACCGATCTTTTCACGAAGCTGGTTGATGAAGATCACCATGGTACGGCTCTTGTTGATGACCGCTGCCAGCTTCCTCAATGCCTGGGACATAAGCCGGGCCTGCAAGCCAACCACGGCGTCGCCCATTTCACCGTCAATCTCGGCTCTGGGCACCAGAGCCGCGACCGAATCGATGACGATGATGTCGACGGCGCCCGACCGGGCCAGTGCCTCCGCAATTTCAAGTGCCTGTTCGCCATAATCCGGTTGAGAAACAATCAGGTTTTCGATGTCGACCCCCAGGTTTTCCGCATAGGCCGGATCCAGGGAATGCTCCGCGTCGATGAAAGCGGCAATGCCTCCCCGTTTCTGAGCTTCCGCGATGCTGTGCAGAGCCACCGTCGTTTTGCCTGAAGATTCGGGTCCGTAGATCTCAATCACCCGGCCACGCGGCAAGCCGCCGATCCCCAGCGCTACATCCAAAGAGAGCGCTCCGGTCGGAACCGATTCGACTTCCATGACCTCTGTGTCACCGAGCGTCAAAACCGCGCCTTTCCCGAAATCTTTTTCTATCCGGTCAAGGGCGGCTTTTAAAGCAACCTGACGATCCTTGTCTTCTCTTGGCTTAATATCCTGTTTTGATTTGGCACCTTTGGCCATGATAACCTCCTGCTGACAACCAGCTTTTTCGCTGTATGTATGGTTCAGAACTTTTGTTCCTTCTCGATCTTCTTTATCTTATCGAAACTGGTCCTTTCCGTCAATCCAACCGGCAGGCCCGGTCTGCCCGCAAACGCCTTTACGGGCAATTTTATTCCGTCACTAGTAGCGGGCGGGAGACAGTTTCAAAAACCGGCGGATCATCCCTTGAAGGTCCCTGGATTCACGGAAATTAATGGCCAGACCTGTCAGGTAATAGGTCAACATGGCCAGGGAAGCCTTGAATGCGTAGAAGACGACCTGCATCATCTTGTTTGTCGGTTGGAGGGGCAGGGTGTTAAGCCCCAAAGTGACGATGACCGTTGTGGCTGAGCACAAGGCGAGCCGCAGGTAGAAGGGAAGCATCCGGTAAGGTCTGGCCCGCTTGATATGAAGCCTGTACAAGGTCGCGATCATGATCATGTTGAGGGCGCTGTTGAGAATATAGGCAAGAGGAAGCCCGTAGATGCCAAAGTCGAAGACCCGGGTAAAGAGAATACAGAATAAGGGATTGAGCACCAGCGAGATCAGGGAAGTCAATAAGGAGACGCGGGTCATATGCCGGGCATAGAAGGCCTGATTGGCAATCTCATAAAAGGTCAGAAAGAAGATAGCGGGGCTGTACAGCCGGAGCAGGCTACCCTCAATCAGCAGGTTTTCCAGCGGGATGGCGTTCTGCCATTGAAAAACAAGTTCGACCGTCTCCTCGGCCATGACCGCGAAGATGAGCACAAAGGGTGTCACATAATAGAGGGCTCTTCGCAGGGACTCGGTATAAATCTTTCTCATGTCTTCGAAACGCCGGTTGGCGAAGGCCCGGGTCAGGTTGGGAGACATGACACTGGCAACCGCAAGCGCGAAAATGCCGTAGGGAAGCTTCCACATGGTTTGCGCGTGGCGAAGTGAGGTCACGGCGCCGGTAAATTGATTGGCAAAACCGGTCTGGATGATCGAGTTGAGCTGGATGGCTGTCCCGGAAATCAGGGTCGGGACCGCCAGCCTCATTAATCGTCGGTAACCCTCGTCTTCCAGGTCGATCATGGGTCGGTAATGGATCACCCGTCTGGCCATGAAAGCCAGGTAGAAGAAATTGATTGCCGCCGAAATGACCACACCCAGGGCAACCCTGGCTGGGGCGCCTGCTGATTGATCTCCCCAGCGAACCATAAAGAATATACAGACAATATTATAAAGTGTGGTGGTAAAAGCAGCCCGTTGAAAGAGTTTATGGCCGTTGAGAACACCTACACACATCCCCGCCAGGAAAAGAAAGATGATCTGTGGAAACAGCATCCGGGCGACGCCGACGGCCCGTTCAATGATGGCGGCGTCCTTGTTGGGATTGTAAAGACGGATGATGGGTCCGGCGAAAAGTTCCCCCAGCACGATCGCGACCAGGAAGGCCAGCAGGAAGACATTGATCAGAGTGCTCAGGCTTCTCCAGAGCTTCTTCTCCTCATCACGCGCCAAGGCGGACGCGACTGCCGGTGTCACGGCGGCGGCGAAGGTGCCGCCTACCAGCAGCTGGTAAAAGAGGTCAGGAATCTGGAAGCCGATGAAATAGGCATCCGTATTAACCCCATAGCCGAAAGTGGGGGCAATCAGGATCTCCCTTGCAAAACCCGTCAACTTGGCAGTGGCCAAAGAAAACATAAGCAGGGCGGTCGCCCGTCCTGAAGATAAAACACGCATGCCGCCTTTGCGTGGATCCGTCAAAAGCCGGCCGTCCTCTTCCTTGCGCTTTCTCATTGCGTGTTGAGTAACCTCCGAAGTAAATCCAGACCTGTATAGACCGCCCGGATCCGCACCCGTTCACGGTCTCCGGGGAAATGATATTTCCTGGCGGAGGTCGCGCCCCCCGCCCGGGCACAAGCGATCCAAACGGTGCCGACCGGCAGGTCGCCGGTTCCCCCGTCCGGTCCCGCCAGACCCGTGAAAGACAAGGCCAGATCAGCGCCGGTTCTCCGCCGGCATCCCTCCGCCATGGCGATGGCCACCGGGCAACTGACGGGGCCCGCTGTCGTCAGAAGCTTGCGTGAGAGACCCAGCAGTTTCATTTTCATCTCATTGCTATAAGTAATCAGGCCGCCAAGCAGCACCCTGGACGCACCTGGCAGACTGGCCAGTGTCGAGGCCGCCAAACCGGCTGTGCAGGATTCAGCTGTGGCGAGTGTCAGTTGCTCTGCAATCAAGTGATCCAGAACCACTTGTTCCAGAGGCCGGGAACCCACTTCGAAAATATCCTGGCCAAAACGTTCCCGCAATTCATCCACTACCGCCTGGGTACGGTCAGATTCCCCCGGCTCCATCCGTTGCGAGACCCGTATGACGACCTCACTCATGGAGGCGTAGGGCGCGATGGTGACCTCTTTTTGGTGGTCGATCAGATCGCGGATCTTCTCTTCCGCCTTTGATTCGCCGATTCCAAACAATCTGACATAGCGGTGGACAAAGCGGTTTTGTGAGAAGCTGTCAAGAAAAGGTCTTACATGCCGGAGAAACATGGGCTCCATCTCATCAGGGGGCCCGGGCAGCATCAGGATCGCCTTTTGTTGATCCTTTTGATTGAAGAATACCAAGGATCCGGGAGCGGTGCCCTGATCGTTCATGAAGACTTTCGCGCCCTGCGGAAGTCTGGGGTAGGAGGAGAAGTCGTACCTGGACTTGTCGGGATATCGTGCTTCGAGCGCCTGTCGAACCGCAGGATCTTCCACCAGGGGAAGGTCGGCGATGGTGGCGACCACTTCAGCGGTCAGGTCATCCGAGGTCGGGCCGAGACCGCCGGTCGTGACCACCAGATCGTTTTCCTGCAAGGCCCGGAGGATGGCGGCTTCCATCCTGCTGCCATTATCGCCTACAACCGTGTGGCGGAAAGTAGAGATGCCGAGTTCAGTCAACTGCCCCGATAGAAATCGGGCGTTGGTATCCGTGGTTTGTCCGACCAGTAACTCGGTGCCGACAGAAATGACCTCGGCTGATCTGATATGAAACGTGTGCTTACCCAAGACTGTCATCGCCATCCTTGCTCAGGGTTTCCGGTGACAGGCGGTCGTATTGATCCCGGGTAATCAGAAGCTTGCGGGGCTTGCTGCCCTCAAAGGGGCCGACATAACCCAGCTCACTCAAGCGGTCGACCAGTCTGGCCGCGCGCGGGTAGCCGACCTGAAGCTTACGTTGCAAGAGCGACACAGCGGCGTAGTCGGCCTCCACCACGACGCGCAGGGCTTCCATCAGCAATTCGTCCTCCCCGTTCTCATCCATGGACGCCTGCTCTTCACCTGCCGGGTTCTCAATGGCATCGGCCACCTTGTCATCATAATTCTCAGGATAGTAGCTCTTGATGAAGCCCAAGACCCTTTCAACTTCCTGGTTGCTGACAAAGGAACCCTGGCCGCGGATAGCCTTGATGGAGCCGATCGGGAAGTAGAGCATGTCTCCCCTGCCCAGCAGTTTTTCCGCTCCACCTGAATCAATGATGGTGCGGGAATCAACCTGCGAGGCGACGGCAAAGGCGACGCGCGAAGGGATGTTGGCCTTGATCACGCCGGTGATGACGTCAACGGACGGCCGCTGTGTGGCAATGATCACATGGATACCCACCGCTCTGGCCTTGGCCATCAACCTTGAAATAGCGCTTTCCACTTGATGCTGGGTCAGCGCCATCAGATCCGCCAGCTCATCAATCACAATCAGGATGTGGGGAAGACTTTCGTCTTCGTCATCTTTTTTGCGGCCACGCCTGATGGCCTGATTGTAGGAATCAATATCCCTTACCTTGACCTCGGCGAAAAGCCGGTAACGCCTCTCCATTTCCGTGCAGGCATAGTTCAGGACGCCGTAGGCCTTTTCCGCGTTGGTGACGACCGGCTGCAATAAATGGGGAATCCCGTTGTAAACATTGAGTTCGACAATCTTGGGGTCAATCATCAGCATGCGGACCTGGGCCGGCGAGGAACGGTAGAGAATGCTGACCAGGATGGAGTTGATGCAGACTGATTTACCTGAACCTGTGGCGCCCGCGATCAGGAGATGGGGCATCTTGCTGATGTCACACAATATGGCGTCGCCGGCCACATCACGGCCGAGCGCCGCGACCAGCGGACCTCGTGCCTTCTGATAATCTCGGGACTCCAGCAGGCTCCTGAGCAGGACAGGGCTCATCTTTTTGTTGGGGATTTCGATCCCGATCGCCGCCTTGCCCGGGATGGGCGCCTCAATCCGGACACCCATGGCCGCCAGGCTCAAGGCAATGTCATCAGACAGATTGACGATCCTGCTGACCTTGATCCCCGGACCGGGGGCCAACTCAAAGCGCGTGATGGTCGGCCCGGTCGTGTAATTGACGATACGGGCGTCCACCCCGAAACTGTCCAGGGTCTCTTCCAGCTTGCGGCCCAGCTCCTGTATCTCCTTGATTTCCTGGGCTGTCTTTTTCATCCCGCTGTCTTCTTTCAGCAGCGACAGGGGCGGTGGCCGGTAATCAGTCAAGAGACTCAATTGTTCGGATCGGCCGGGCCTGACCGGCTTTCTCTGTGCCTGGACGGGTCGGTCCTGCTTTCGCAAAAATTCAGGCGCTCTGATGCCGGATCCGGAAAGCTCTTCGCGCACGCCTGATTCTTCAAAGGGAGGATCCATTGGCGGAACGGCGGCAGGAGGCTTGAAAAGATAAGGAACGCCCTGAAGCGATCTGTCCCGTCCCGGCTCGCCTACGGCCGATTGGTAACCCGGCGGGGGCTTGTGAAATTCGATCCGGTCAGCAGCGGCAGAGCCGTTCATCCCGTCCGCGTCGCTGTAGAGGGTCTCCCAGCCCCTGGGACCCACCGTCGTGCTTGCGAGGTGCTCTTCGCCGGCAGCTGTCACCGGTTCTTCCCCGGAATCCGCGGCCTTGGCGCCACCCTTGAACAGTCTTGCCAGGAATCCGGGAGAGGTGCTTCCCGGTACGGCAGCCCCTTCTTCAATCGGGTCCTCCAAGGGATCAGGAAGCAGCGTTTCCTCCCGCCGGGAGAACCAGCCGGCCATTCTTGATGGTGATAAACCAAAAGCTGATACCAGCAAGGTAACCAGGAGGGCGAACAAAATGATCAGGGTGCCAGTCAGACCCGCCACACGTTCCAGGGAATGCGCGATCAGACCACCGGCAAGCCCTCCGCTCAGGCGATTTCCCGCCTGGATGGCATCGGGGAACCTGCCAAAACGCCACAGTTCCCGGATCAGATGAAGCCCGGCAAGCTCACCCTGAGCAGCAGGACGGATGGCTGAAGCAAGTTGACGGTAAGGCAAAACAAAAAGAGAGACCAGTGAGGTGGCGATCAGGAAGATCAGGAAGAGAGCGCCGGCCTGTTTAGCAGTCACCGCCACCATGCGTTGCAAAAAAAACATGAGCGCGAAAACGAGCAGGATCAGAGGAAGGATCAGTGCCGTGCTTCCAAAGAGGCCTGAATTGACAGTTGAAAGCGCCCGGCCCAGCCAACCTGTCCAGTGAGGCGGCGCGTAAAGCGCGAAAGCCATCAAGAGTGACAGGGCCAGGAAGAGCGTGCCCAATATATCGCGCTGTTGGCGCTTGGTCAGCTTCTGGTGGGCTCTGCCTTCAAACTCTGTCATGGGGTCCTTCTTACCTCAGCAAGCCTGTTCTGACGGCGGTCAGGAGCACACCAAGACATGTCTTGCCGTCGGTCAGGCTTCCATCCATAATTTCCGTCAGTGCCTGTTCCAGGGGGAGGCGCTCACAGGAAATAAATTCACCCTCATCGGGTCTGGCCGTACCCCGGGTCAGTTCCCGGGCCAGGTAGATATGGATCACCTCATCGGTATAACCCGGTGAAGGATAAAACCTTGTAAGCAGATCCCAGCGGTCTGCAGTCAAACCCGTTTCTTCAGCCAGTTCCCTGCGGGCACATGTCAGTGCGCTCTCGGGAGGGTCCAGCTTGCCTGCGGGGATCTCACGTGAGGGACTGCCCGTGCCGACCCGGTACTGCCGGACCAGATAGAGGAAGCCTTCCCTGTCAAGCGCGACAACACAGGAACCTCCCGGGTGTCGAACCAATTCTCTGGTGGTGCGGCGGCCATCAGGCAGGGCAACCTCTTGCACTTCAACCGAGAAGATCCGGCCGATAAACCTGGGGTCTGTGGAGAGCACTTCTTCAGAAAGCAAGGGTTCGACCTCGCAGGGAGGCCGGCGTCCGGGAGCCGTGATCCCGTGTCGGTGACGCCTGTCATCTGTCTCCTGACTCATGCTCTTCTCCCTCCGGCTCACGACTTGGCAGCGTGTTTCAGTATTTCATTGACCGCCATTTTATCACAGCGGTTGTTGTATTCATTGTCTGAATGGCCTTTGACCTTATGCCAGGTGATCTTGTGACGCAGATGCTCCTGCCAGAGCGCTTCCCACAAATCACGATTGGCGACCGGCATCCTGGCTGCGTTTTTCCAGCCTCGTTTTTGCCAGTTTTCAATCCAGTGCTCGTTAAAGGCGGAGACAAGATAAGCGCTGTCACTGTATAGATCGACCTGACAGGGCCGGTTAAGTGATTGAAGCGCCTTGAGCGCGGCCGTCAACTCCATCCGGTTATTGGTTGTGTCAGCTTCAAAACCCGAGATTTCTTTTTCCACATCCATGGCACGTATGATGGCGGCCCAGCCACCAGGCCCCGGATTGCCCGAACAGGCGCCGTCTGTATAGATTGTGACCCGGGTGAGCGGCTTATTGGCGCTAGCTTGATCATTCATGCCTTGATTATACATGAGCACTCTCAGGTTCAAGGCAAGCAAAAGGGGCTGTTTCTGACAAAACAGCCCCTTGCTTTCTGGTCGGAGTGACAAGACTTGAACTTGCGACCTCTTGCACCCCAAGCAAGCACTCTAGCCACCTGAGCTACACCCCGATCTGTTTTTCGAGAACCCCGGTTGTTGTGCCGGGGCTCTCTATTGGCAGGGGAGACAGGATTCGAACCCGCAACCCACGGTTTTGGAGACCGTTGCTCTACCGTTGAGCCACTCCCCTATCTGGTGACGCCGAGGCGCCACCGGACGGCGTCCATCATAGCAAACGGATGAAAGCCGTGTCAATCAGATTTAGAATTGGCGTCCCTTCCTGGGTTCACCCCTGCGGCCGCCGCCTCCTTCACCATCCTGCCGCTCGCGGCGCTCGTAGCCTCCCCTGGAAGACGAGCCGCGATAACCGTCCCGGCCACCCCGATCTCCTCCCCGGTCGCCACGGTCACCACCGCGGTAATTTCTGCTGCCGCCCCGTCCATCGGATCGACGGTCGCCGCGGCCTCCGGACCGCTCTTCATTTCTTTCCACGTAGCCTTCCGGTTTTTCGGTCAGATCTCTCATGGACAGATTCAGGCGTCCCTGGTCATCAATCTCAGATACAACGACCTTGACCTGATCACCGACCGCGAGTATATCTTCAACCTTGTCGACCCTGTCCCAGGCCATCTTGGAGATGTGGACCAGGCCTTCCTTACCAGGAGCGATTTCTACGAAAGCGCCAAAGGTCATCAGGCGGGTCACCACACCGTCAAAAACGGTTCCCGGCTCGGGGTCAAAGACGATGGCACGGATAAGATCCATGGCCTTGCTTCTTGCTTCAGCGTCGGTCGAGGCGATGTACACATGGCCGACCGAACCTTCTTCTTCAACGTCAATCTGGGCTTCGGTCAATTCAACGATCTTGCGAATCACCTTGCCGCCGGTGCCGATGACATCACGGATCTTATCGGACGGGATATCGATCTGATCGATCTTGGGGGCGAAGGGCGAAAGTTCTTCCCTGGCCTCCGCAAGAACCGGATCCATGGCCTGCTCGAGAATCTCCAGCCTGCCCTTTTTGGTCAGGGCGAAGGCATCACGGACGATGTCGAAGCTCAGCCCGTCGACCTTGATATCAACCTGGACGGCTGTAATCCCGTCACGGGTTCCGGCAACCTTGAAGTCCATGTCACCGAAGAAGTCTTCAATCCCCTGGATATCCATGAAAACCAGGTAGCGGTCGGTATCTTCCGGATCAATGATCAAGCCGGATGAGATGCCCGCGACCGGCTTTTTCACGGGAACGCCAGCAGCCATCAGGGCCAGTGAGCTTGAACAAACGGAGGCCTGTGAGGTCGATCCGTTCGACATGGTCACTTCCGACACGCAACGGATGGTATAGGGAAATTCATCCAGACTGGGAAGTACCGGAATCAGGGCACGCTCAGCCAGCGCGCCGTGACCGATCTCCCGTCGTCCCGGTGACCGGTTGGGACGGGCTTCCCCGACACTGTAAGCAGGGAAGTTATATTGGTGCATGTAGCGCTTGGAATCCTGAGTATCCACCCCATCGAGACGCTGGGCGTCGTCAACGGTTCCCAGGGTGCAGATGGTCATGACCTGGGTCTGACCGCGTGAAAAGAGCGCCGAACCGTGAACCCGGGGGAACAAGTCGATTTCAGCCTTAAGCTCCCTGATCTCTTCCAGCTGACGGCCGTCTACCCGGCGCTGCTCGTTGAGCAGGTAATGGCGGACAACCTGTTTTTCCAGCTCATCAATGACGCCGGCGGTCATGCCTGTCAAAGCTTCATCTTCATTTTCGATAAAGACGCGGACTTCTTTGCCCAGTTCAGATACAGCCAGATCACGCACGGACTTATCCGCGGAAAGGACGGCTTCCTTCATGCGGTCAAAGAAACGATCTTTTACCTTGGCCAGGAGATCTTCAGGAACACGCTTGGACTCGTAAGTAAATTTTTCCTTGCCGATCTCATCGCGCATGCGGTTAATCAGCTGGCAAAGCTCACGGACGACCTGATGTCCCTGCTCGATGGCTTCCAGGATTTTCTCGTCGGTCACCTCATTGGCTCCCGCTTCGATCATGCAGATCTTATCTTCCGTTCCGGCCAGGAAGAGATCCAGATCGGATTTTTTCGCGTTTTCCTGGTCCGGATTAACGATGACCTGTCCGTCAACAATGGCGATCTGAACACCCGCAACGGGGCCACGCCAGGGAATATCGGAAATGGCGATGGCGGCGGAGGTACCGATCAGGGCCGCTACCTGCGGTGAATGGTCGTGGTCAACTGAAAGGATCAGGTTATTGACGACCACATCATTGCGCAGATCGTCAGGAAACAAAGGCCGGATCGGCCGGTCGATGGACCGGGCGGTCAGGACGGCATTCTCTGTCGGACGGCCTTCACGCTTCAGGAATCCACCGGGGATCCTGCCAACGCTGTACATCTTCTCTTCATAGTCAACGGAGAGAGGGAAGAAATCGATTCCTTCGCGCGGCTCTTTCGAAGCGGTGACGGTCGTCAGGACCGCTGTATCCCCGTAGCGGACAAGCACCGCGCCATTGGCAAACTGAGCCAGTTCGCCTGTCTCCAGCAGCAGGGGTGATCCTGTCAGCTGCATTTCATAATTTCGTTTTTGCATGGTTGTTATTCCTCCATAACACCTGATGCGCCCGTGTCGGTTTACTCGTTCCGGACAGGACGGCTTTATTTGAATATTCCAAAGGAGACGGGTTTCAGGCAATAGAGTGTAGAGTCCGCGTCCCTTCTTCCAGAAGAGCTGCGCAATCTACGTCCCACTGCCTGCCTCCGGTCTCCCAACCTACAAGGATGACGGCGGTCATAAGGCCGCCGTCAAGGTTGTTTTCTTTAACGTCTGAGTCCCAGCCTGGCAATTAAGGCACGGTAACGCTCGATGTCCATCTTGGTCAGATAGTCGAGGAGCGCGCGGCGCTGGCCGACCAGTTTCAAAAGTCCTCTACGGGAGTGGAAATCCCCCTTGTGAACTTTCAGATGCTCCGTCAGGTGATTAATCCTCCAAGTGAGGAGCGCCACCTGAACTTCCGGTGATCCTGTATCATCCGGGTGCGTCGCATAGGCGTCGATAATTGTCTGTTTAGTTTCTTTGTCCATGATTTCCTCCTATACTCCCGTATCAGCGTCCCGGCCGGACAGGGCCCAGAACGATGAAAGGGAATGAACCACCGATAATATTAACATAGCCGGCGACCTTATACCAGACCGCGATCCGGCGCGGTTCTCTG
>JAAZFK010000286.1 GCA_012511735.1 Clostridiaceae bacterium
GACAGCCCGACTGCTATATGACAGGCCCGTGACATACGGGCCTTTATCGTGGTGGAAAGGGGCATTCCCTCTCAATTGTTTTTTCTTTATTCACAAATGATTAGCAGGTTGGCAATCTCTGCCGGGTACAATACAGCCATAGTAAGAGTTGAAGCTCTGTTTTCATACTTTTCTCCTCCAATTGATGGACAGACCCGGCGGTGCCCCGGGTCTGTTGCATTGACAGGAAATCATTCCCAGTGATACAATTCGTGTGCTTTGGAAAACAGCGCCATCGAGTGATGGAGGGTTGTCCGAGCTGGCTGAAGGAGCGCGACTGGAAATCGCGTGTACCCGTAAAAGGGTATCGAGAGTTCGAATCTCTTGCCCTCCGCCATGTTTTCCAGCAACAAGTGAAGCCTCCCCTTCGACAAGGGGAGGTTTCGCTTTATCTGCTCTTATAACCAGAGTCGCAGGAGAAAGAAGAGACCGATGAAAACGGGAAGGGACAGATAGAGCAGGCGGCGAATGCCTGGAGCCAGGCGGGGCCGTTCAGGCAAAATGGAGGCGATCGGGATTATGGCAAGGGTCGCCAGGTAAGTGAGAGGGATCCGGGGCCGGAGCGACTTGATCGCAAAAGAAAGCAGAAAAGCAACTGCCGCGAGTGTCGTGAGGTAGATGAGCGTTCGGAGATATTCTGTCCGGCTGGTAAAAATGGAGTCGCGGACAAGTGTTTTGCCTGTCCCCGGATCCTCCCTCATGGCAATGAAGGACAGGAGGATGTAAAGCAAACCATAGATACCGTAGGCGAAGTCAAAGTAGAGGCTCACAAAGAGCGAAAGACCGGCGGTCGCAAGGCCCAGGATGATCCCTGTCGCGGGGCCAATGCGATAATTGCCGGGGTTGACAGGCACGCCGAAAAGTATTTTCCTGTCTAACTCACCTCCCGCGGGTACCGCGTTGGCGACCAGATCGTGGTAACAGCCGACAGCCATTGAAATGCCGGCGATCAGCGCGAGCGACGCCGCGAAGGTAAAGAGGGGATTTCTGTCGGCCAGATAAAAATCAAATTTCCAGGCGGCAGCGTGAAGGATAAGCTCGGTCGCGATTGCCGCTGATAAAAGTCTGACGAAATAGAAAAAATGGTTGGACGTCCGCCTGGCGCCGCGGGCAATCAGCAGGGCGAAGAGGGAAAAAGCAAGGTGGCCACTGATTTGTGACAATTGGCCTGCCATGCCCTGGAAAGAAGAGGGAAAGAAGCTTCCCGCCAGATAAAAGATGGTAAAAATGTAGCCTCCGAGTTTGATCACAGACCGCCTCTAACGCCCGTAAATACGGGATTGAACGAATAAACAGGGGACTTGCTTTTTTCGTTTGCCATGGCCGAAATGTTTGCCCCTGTCCGCGAACTATTGTATCATGACAGCGTATGCCGAACAATCGCGGCATCTGTTTCTGACTATTACTAAACTGATCGGTATCATAGATGGGTCTTGGACTAAATATAGGCATTGATTTGGGAACGGCAACCGTTCTTATTTATGTGGAGGGACGGGGAGTCGTCCTCCGCGAACCTTCTGTTGTCGCGGTGAATACACGTACTGGACGGGTGTTGGCTGTCGGTGAGCGGGCCAGCCTGATGTTGGGGCGGACTCCGGATATCGTCAAGGCGGTCAGACCCCTGCGTGAAGGGGTTATTTCCGACTTTCAGGTGACTGAGATCATGCTGAAAGAGTTTATCGGCCGGGTCAACACCGGCTTTTTGGGTCGTTATTTCAAACCGACCATCGTCGTATCTGTGCCCGGAGTCATCACCCCCGTCGAACAGAAGGCCGTTGAGGATGCGTGTCGTCACGCGGGGGCGCGGGAGGTCTTTTTGATCCGTGAACCGATTGCCTCGGCCATCGGGGCGGGCATCGATATCACCCAGGCTTCCGGCAGCATGATCATCGATATTGGCGGCGGGACGACCGATATAGCGGTCATCTCTCTTTGCAGGCCTGTTGTGGATGCCTCGACCAAGGTCGCCGGAGATAAGTTTGACGAAGCCATCATCCGCTACATCAGGCGCAGGCACAATGTCCTGATCGGTGAACAGACGGCAGAGGAACTTAAGATCAATATCGGCTGTGCTTATCCGCGCGAAGAAGAACTGACCATGGAGGTGCGTGGCCGTAATATCGTAACCGGTATGCCCGCCATCCTGACCATCAGCTCGACCGAAATGCTGGAAGCGTTGGAAGAGCCGGTCAGTCTTATTTTCGAAGCCATTCATTCTGTCCTTGAGCAGACACCTCCTGAACTGATGGCTGATTTGAGCCAGCGGGGGATTGTCATGACGGGCGGGGGCTCTCTTCTCTATGGGCTGGACCGGATGCTGGCGACCCGGGTTGGCATCGAAGTGATCGTGGCGGAAGATCCGATTTCCTGCGTGGCCGTCGGCACCGGAATCGCGCTCAATATCATGGATCGGTTTGCCGATATCGCAGGCCTTTAAGTTTGTTAAAATATGGTTGACGGACAGGATGGACTTGTCTATACTTGCCCTGATCCCCCTTGTGACGTTTTGAGACATTTGACATTCAGCTGTCAAAACGAGGGAGTTGTGTTTGAAATTCATTTCGAGTTTTCCCGGTTTAATCAATGACAGATTAGGAAACGGGTGACGCAGGCGCGC
>JAAZFK010000287.1 GCA_012511735.1 Clostridiaceae bacterium
AAGCTTTTTTTACCAACTCCAGCTTCAATGTTTCCTCAATCATTTTTTCGGATACCTCTTTTCTGAAGTCGAACGGACTCGATCTAATCTTGGCAGAAAATCCCGCGAATCTTGGTTTATTTTAGCATAATTGGGTCTTAGGACAGAAAAGACACTGGAAAGAATTAATGGCTTATTTCTGTTAGTTCAAGCCCTTTGCTTGACAGACTATTTATTTACTCTTATATTTTCATTCAGTTATCTTCTTGCCTGAATGAGGAGTTCCTATGAAGCGCCGGCTTTTACTTGTCGTACTCGTTTTCTTACTGGTGGCAGCGGGCTGCGCCAAAGCAGTACAGACGGAGCGGGAATTTCTCGCAACAACAGCAGTTTCCACTCCGGCGGACCAACCTGCAGAATCATCCCCAAGCCGTGACGCCAGCCGGACAAAGAGTCGATCCATTCCTCATACAGGTTTACCCGAAACCAGTCTGGTTACGGACAACCCCTCTGATATCACATCGGTCCCGTCCGAATCAAGCCCGACCAGTAAGCAGCCAACCGTCACTGCCGTCCTTACCACAAGATCGGAAACAACCAACCCCCCGACACTTCAGGATACGGTTTGCGGCCAGGCGTCTCCCACAGCCGGCCAGGAGGATGAGTCAGGCTGGGTCTACCGCTGAGGGCAAGGTTGGGTGGCCGTCGGCCCCCCTCCGACAACGGAACCTTACTACCGAAGCGATTTCGAGAAGAAGGTGCTGGAGCTGGTCAACAAGGAGCGATCCAAGGCCGGACTCAAACCCCTTCAAGCCAATCAGGACCTCAACAGCGCCGCCCGGATCCGGGCCAAAGAGCTGGTCACGTCAAGCCTTGCTGATTATTACAGCCACACACGCCCTGACGGCCGTCCTTTTTCTACGGCCGTCACCATCCCGAATTTGGGTTTGGCTGAAAATGCTTACAAAGGACCCGATACTCCGGAGGAGGCAATGGCAGGATGGATGAATTCCGAAGGCCACCGCAGCAACATCCTGGATCCCGAGCTCACGCACCTGGGGATCGGCTGCTGGCATGACGCCAATGAGCCCAATGCCCACAACTGGATCCAGATCTTCGCCATCATCCCCTCATCCGACCGATATCACAAAAATGCCTATGACGATGAACTGGTCAGCCTGATCAATCAGGCGAGAGCAAAGCAGGGGCTGGAACCCTATATCGTGACAGATTCGACACATGAACATGCCAAGCAGCTGGCGGTTCATTACAGCAGGCACGAGAGCTTCCCGGACAACCCCGAATACTCCAGACTTAGCCAGACCGTGATCATTGGTACTGCGGGGGCATACGCCTACGACACACCCCAAAAAGTTTTTGACTTTCTCTATGGATGGAACAAAGATTTCATTTATGGCGACTCTACGCACGCCGGTATTGGCTACTACCACAACTGGTCAGGCAAGGGCGTGCATTGGTGGGGGGGCCTGGTCGGTAATCCCCGGGACTGAGAATAGAGGCAGTTACACTTTTTTATTTCTCCCGGGGCAATCTGCCGCTCATCCGGGTCAACTCCCGCATCCGACCAGCCAACTCCACCGTGAGGACATCAGGCCGCATCCGCCAGGTCCAGTTACCGTCCGCTGTCCCCGGCCGGTTCATCCGGCTCTCGTCCCCCAAGCCGAGGAGATCTTGCATCTGGTAAATGACCGTATGACAGACACTGGTCGCCGCGCCCCTCATCATGCCATTGACAAGACCCTCCGCCTCACTTAATCCGAGGTAGGCTCTGGCAAAAATGATTTCTTTCGGATCAGCCGCCTCAAACCAGCCCGCGATGGTATCGTTGTCATGGGTTCCCGTGTAAAGGACGGCATTTTCTGTCAGATTGTGCGGCAGGTAATCGCTGGTTGCCTCCGGATCGAAGGCAAACTGGAGCACCTTCATGCCTGGAAATCCTGTACGCTCCCGGAAAGCGTAGACTTCTTTGGTCATATAGCCCAGATCTTCGGCGATGACGGGCAAGGGTCCCAGTTCTCCTTCCATGGCTTCAAAAAGAGCATCGGCCGGACCCGGCACCCAGTGGCCCCGCCTGGCCGTCCGATCACCGTAGGGGACAGCCCAATATGATTCCAGGCCCCGGAAGTGATCGATGCGAATCATGTCATAAAGGCGGAGCTGAAAGCGCATGCGCTCCGTCCACCACCGGAAGTCTTCCTCTTTGTGAGCCTCCCACTTGTAAAGAGGATTTCCCCAGAGCTGGCCATCATCAGAGAAGTAGTCAGGCGGACAGCCGGCGACGAAGGTGGGCGTCAGGCGCTCATCCAACTGAAAGAGCTCGGGCTGCATCCACACTTCAACCGAGTCTTCCGCCACGTAGATTGGAAGATCTCCGATGATGCAGATGCCGGCTCTTGCCGCATAATTCCTGATCTCTTGCCACTGCCGGAAAAAGAGGAACTGGAGGAACTTCTCAAATTGGATTTGATCCTGATTTTCCTGTTCGAATTCCAGGAGCGCGACCGGGTCACGTCTTTGGTAAGCCTGGGGCCAGGATCGCCAGGCGATCCCTCCCTGCGCCTCCTTGATAGTCGCGAAGAGCGCGAAGTCATGCAACCAGTCGGGGTCTTCCTTGACGCAGAAGACCTTGAATTCGTGATCCAGGGCTTCATGGCCACCCTTTTGAAAAGCCTTCCAGGCCTGTAGGAGCAGTTTCTTTCTGCTTGTCCACATCAGGCCAAAATCGACCCGTTCAGGATCGTCGCCGAATGGATATTCTTCCGGCGCTTCGGGTGGTAGAAGGTTCTCACGAACCAGCTGGAAAAGATCGATCAGGTAGGGATTCCCCGCTCTGGCTGAGACACTCTGGTAAGGTGAGTCACCGTAACCTGTCACCCCCAAAGGCAGGATCTGCCAGCAGGTTTGGCCGGCCAGCACCAGAAAATCGATGAAATTCAGCGCTTCGTCCCCAAGCGTTCCAATACCGAAGGGCGACGGAAGGCTCGTGATATGACAAAGCACACCACTTCTGCGTCCCTGGCGTACCACTTTGAAATTGTATCGCTCGTCCAATCCTGTCCCGATTATCGCATCCATCCTGAACCTCATTCCGAGAGTTGAATTGCCCTGATTTTAGCACAAGGCTTTGCGGGCATCGTGTCGCTTCTTTCATGTAAAATGACAGCGGACGACGTCCTCCAGGGAGAATATAAGATGGTTGAACTTCTTGACATCAACAGACAGACGAGTGTACGGCGGGAGTGGGAAAAACTCCTGTCGCTTGCAGGGCTTCAAAGTGATCCTCCTTATTCCGCTGTTTATGGCATTTATGTGAATGGCCGACTGGCTGCTACAGGCGCCCGGGATCACAACAGACTGAAGTGTGTCGCGGTCGATCCGGGACACCAGGGCGGCCCCCTTTTCAGACAACTCCTGACGGGTCTTGTCGCGGATGCCTTCGACCAGGGGATTGAAAAGCTCTATCTTTACACAAAGCCGCAAGCGGTCGATTCTTTTCGCCGCGTCGGCTTCCTTCCCCTGGCCGCGACAGCGGAGGGGATTACCTTCATGGAACGGGGCAGGCCCTCTTTCAATGAATATCTGACCCGGCTGAGCAGGCACAAAGGCGCGCCCGCCGAATCAGTGGTGGTAGAAGGAGACCTGCTGGGGGAGCAGGAAATAAGCCTGATCCGAGACGCGCTCACAAGAAAAGAAACCGTCCGCCTCTTCGTCATGGAAGGCCGGACACCGCTTGATCTGATCAGGGAAAGATTACGGGAGTTTCCAGGGGTCTTCTGTCATTCCGCAGAAGGTTACCTGATTCCGCTTTCGGATTTCCCCGCCTATTTTCTACCTGACCGGGAAGATCGCATCAAGGTTCAGGCAAACATCGAGGGAGGCCTGTTGGCCGACCGGATTGCGCCTGCCCTTGACATTACCGGTTTGACGGCTGTGCATGATCCTCACGATCCCGTTCGGGTCGCTTATAACGAAACACTTAGCGACTGCCTGGACGGCAAGCTGGAGCTGACTTTAGTCTCCCCGGCTGACCTTTAGCCGATCCGCTCGCTTGTCTCCTCGTCGAAGAAATGGAGCCCCTCCAGATCCAGATGGAAATGGTGGACTTCATCAATCGCGTATTTGAAGTGACCGGGCTCGGAGATTACACATTCCTTGCCATTGGGGAACTTACAGTAGAGCAGTTGCTCTTTGCCCAACATCTCGATGACATCGACCTCGACTGAAATATTGTTTTTCTCCGCCTCTCCGGCCAGGAAACGTTCGGACCGGATTCCCATGACAACCCGCTTGCCTTGGTATTCCGCCAAGCTCTCCTTGTCCGCCTGATCCGGCTCGACTGTAAAGTCGTCATCCGCCTTGAACACTCCGTCTTCGATCTGGCCGGGGAAGAGATTCATGGTCGGTGAGCCAATGAAACCGGCGACAAAGAGATTGGCAGGCTTCTCATAGAATTCAGATGGTTTACCCACCTGCTGTACCTTACCGTCATTCAGGAGGACGATCTTGGTGGCCATGGTCATGGCTTCGGTCTGGTCATGGGTGACATATACGGAGGTGGTCTCCAGGGACTTATGGAGTCGGACCAGCTCAACCCTCATGTGCTCACGGAGCTTGGCGTCCAGGTTGGACAGAGGTTCATCCAGCAGGAAGACCGCCGCTTTGCGCACCATGGCGCGGCCAAGCGCGACGCGCTGGCGCTGTCCGCCTGAGATCTCCGAGGGTTTGGAGTAGAGATAATCCGTCATCTGAAGCAGTTCCGCCGCTTCGATGACGCGGTCATGGATGACGGTTTTTTCTTCTTTGCGCATTTTCAGGGAGAAGGCCATATTGTCATAGACCGTCATGTGAGGATAAAGCGCGTAAGATTGGAAGACCATGGCGATATCCCTGTCCTTGGGCTCCACCTTGTTCATTCGTTTGCCATCAAAAAGCAAATCCCCCTCCGTGATCGAGTTGAGGCCGGCGATCATGCGAAGCAGTGTACTCTTACCGCAACCGGAAGGACCCAGGATGACACAGAAATCCTTGTCTTCGATCTCCAAATCAATGTGCCGGATGGTGAACTGTTCCCGTCCCTCGTATTTTTTGCCGATGTTAACCAATTCGACTTTCATCACTGCCTCCTAACCTTTGACGGCGCCGCTCGCAAGTCCCGAAACCAGTTGTTTTTGCAGCGCGATAAATAAAATAATGATGGGCACCGCCGTCAGTAACCCTCCGGCTGCGAATACAGGCTGGTGCATATTTCTTACATCGTTAATAAGTGTGTGAAGGCCAGTCGCCAGGGTGTAGGACCTGGGGTCATTCAGCAGAATGCTGGGCAGCATGAAGTCCAGGAAGGGGCCGATGAATGACCAAAGGGCGATCACGGCCAGCATGGGCCGGACAATGGGCATGATGATCAGCCGGTAGACCTGCAGGTTGCCGCAACCGTCAATCCGCGCCGCGTCATCCAGCTCGCTGGAGATGGAGTCGATGTAGCCTTTGAGGATGAAGGTATTGCCCGCGATTCCTCCGCCTGCGTAAATCAGGATAAGAAACATCTGCCGGCTGAACCAGGGCGCGATGGAGGCGATGATGGAATGAAGAGTGTAAAAGGCCGCGATGCCCGCGAAGGAAGGAATGGTCTGAATCAGCATGATGGCCATCAGCGAGGCCTTGCGGCCCTTAAACCGGTAGCGGGAATAGGCGTAGCCTGTGAAAGAAACAAAAAGCAGGGTCAGCGCGGCTGTCGCCAGCGCGATCAGGATGGTGTTCCAAACCCAGTTCAAAAAGTAGGTCTTCCCGAAGAGGTACTGAAAGTGTTTCATCGAGAAGGAGAAAGACACCCCGATTTGAATGTAGGAACCGTGATTACCGTTGAAACTGGCAAAAAGGATCTGGGCAAGCGGCCAAAGGATCACAAAGACGTAGAAGAAAAGGAGGACGTAGCTGAGCCCCAGCATGCCCACCTTAACCGCCGTCAAGGGCGGCCGGTCTGACAGGTAGAGTCCTTTTTCCTTTTTCTTTTTCATAGTCTCTCCTCCCTGAAGGCCTTGGAGCGGCTAAAACCAACCCAGGCAATGAAGATCAGCACCAGTGAAACGATCAGGGTGATGGCCGATCCGATTCCCTGATATTGCTTTTGAATGGTCAGTTTATAAATATATGAGATCAAAAGATCTGATGAACCGGCGATGTTGCCGTACTTGGTCGGCTCGAAGGGACCTCCCCCGTTGAAGAGGTAAATGATCGAGAAATTGTTGAAGTTGAAGGTGTACTGGCCGATCATGAGGGGAGCCGTCTGGAAAAGCAGGATGGGAATGGTAATGTGCCGTGTGGCTTGGAATCCCGTCGCGCCGTCAATCCTGGCCGCCTCGTAAAGATCTTTGGGGATCCCCTGGAGGATACCCGTGCATAAAAGGAAGACATATGAGCTCCCCAGCCAGCCCTGCAGGAGGATCAGTACGATCCGGGTGCCCCAGGTCGAATACTTGATGTTGGTGATCTGTCCCGTCAGGGAAGAGAGCACGCTGGTCAGGGGACCGTCCGGCGAGAACATGATGGAGAAGAACATGATGGTGATAAAGGCGGGAACCGCCCAGGGCAAAAGATAGACGGTACGGAAAAGACGTTTACCGTAAATGCGATCCTGATTGACCAGGAGCGCCAGAACGAAACCGATCAGGATAGCAAGCGAAGTGGCAAAGAGTGTCCATATCACCGTCCAGCCGGTGATATGCCAGAAAGGACCACCCGCGATGCCCTGCCCCAGCACGATTTGCTTATAATTGGCAAGCCCTGCCCAGCTGAATTTCGACTGATGGGAGGGGTCGTAGTTGGTGAAGGAAATCAGGATGGTGACCGCGATCGGCAGGAGCACGATGAACAAGGTCACCAGGGCTGCGGGCGCTGACGCGAAAAAGGGAAAACCGTTACGCCTGACGGAGGTCCGGGTCTCAAACCAGTTGGCCCGCCGGATCCCCCGGATCATTTGTTTTTCAACCCGCCGGACATCGCGAAAAGACTGGTAGAGAAGGAGGAGCCCCATGACCAGCAAAATAATGGCGATGACACCCTCCACCATGAAGATAACCGAGCGATCCAGGCGGCTGCCATCCTGAGCCAATGAAACCAGGCCAAAGAGGCCCTTGCCCCGATAATTACCGCGGCCCAGGGCGTAGGGAATCGCGACCAGATAGAGGAAAAGTGACCCGATGAAGAAAAAGAGAGCCTTGATGCCTTGACCCACAACCAGCTGTCCCAGACCGGGCAGCGGCCAAGTCAGGTAAGAGATCAGAGGCTTTCGCCTGGTGGTCTCGACCGGGGTTTTCCGCCGCAAATCCGATAAGTCGGAATTGAGAACACGCAAATGACTTTTTCTGTCCTGGCGGAGCCGATGCCTGGCGTAGCGCAAGCGCTCCTTTTCTGCATTAACCGGAAGTTGTCGGCGCAGGACACGGATTTGATCTCTGGCAGCCAGAGCGTCTTCTCTTTTTTCATTGGAAAAGGCCTTGGCTGAAATCATCCTTTTCTTGTAAGCTGCCTTGAGCTCCTTATTTTCCTGGTCCAGCTGAGCCAGCCTCTCTTTTCGAAGGCGCCTGAACTCAGCCACTTCCTCCTTTTGGCCTGTTTTTTTCGCCTCGATCAAGGCCTTCTTTGTCTGGTCGCGCAGATCCAGCATCTGGCGCCGTCCGGCGGCAATCTCCGGAAGCTGGTCAGCGATCTCAAGGTTTTGTCTGTAATCGAGTTCAAAGTCATAATCGAGATCCACCAGCGGCTGATAAAAAGCGGCCAGCGCTTCACTTTCATTGGCGGCCGCCAGCCAGTGGCGGATGGAACGATCCGGATCGTCGACAGACTGAAGAAAGGTACTTTTCCTTTCAGCTTTTTGGGCAAGAAAGGCTTTTTCAGCGGTCCGTGCTTCCTGAATGCGCTCTTTGTAGGCCTGGATCGCTACTTCATCCGCATCTCTTGTGAGCAGAAGGTTTTTTCTCGGATATTGGTTACCGATGTCGTCAACGACGGTCTTTGGATAACTCATGCGCGTCCTCTCTCTCAGATGTCCCCCGCTCAAGCCGACGGATGTTAATGACAACAAGGAACAATCCAATCCATAAAAGCAAGGTCAGATACCAGGCGGGCGAAGCCGTTTCAAAAGTCAGGAACTTCCAGATAGCCGACATCAGGACCACCGCGCCCCAGATCAGGCGATAGCTGGCGGGAGTCCCCAGGCGTCTGATGGTGAAATAGCTGTAAAGAGCAAGGGAAACAGGGACGAGGATATCAAAAAAGAAACGGGTGAGCAGAAAGGCCGCGAAATCCCCCGGACTACCGGCGGGAAACATCTCCTGCCAAACCTGATAAGCAACGGGTCCCAGGAGGATGATCGCCTCAAGGGAAGCAATCACAACAAGAGCAGCGCAAAAGGAGAGCAGGACAGTCAATTGCCGCCCATGTCGATACCGGGCGCGCCAATCTGCTTGTCGCCTGGCCTTTTTCATTCACACCCCCTCTCCTGCCTCAGTCCACTGACCTTCATCATAAACGAAAAGATGAAAAAAATTAATAAGGGCGGGAGAACCTGCAGGCTCTCCCGCCCAATTCCTTAATTCCTGATCAGATTTCCTATCTCAGATCGGCCATCATGGCATCGAAGGAAGCCTTGAGTTGTTGATACGCTTCCTCTGCGCCGGCGGGAACGACGCTGTTCCAGGAAAGAACCGCGTTTTTCCAGGTATCCCAAACAGGACCGAACTCCTGGAAGAGAGGCCTTCCCGGTGATACATGGAAGGAGTCAATCACCGCTTCGATGACCTTCTTATCAATCTCGTCCAGGTCAGAAGCGGCGTAAGCGTCGGCAGTCACATTCTCCAGGATCTTGCCGGTTGCCTTGAAAAGATCAACCGCGTAATCCGGATTGACAATTTCACCGATCATGGCTTCCGCCAGGGCCACCTTGGCCGGATCTTCCTCAATGCGGGGGTTGATAGCCAGGCCCCAA
>JAAZFK010000288.1 GCA_012511735.1 Clostridiaceae bacterium
ATTGGATGTCAGCGAGGATTTCGCGCTGATTGAGGTGCTTGATGAAGGAGAAACAGGTGGCTTGCTCGGCTTTGGCCGTCGGCCCGCCCGCGTAAAAGTGACGGTGGACGAAAGCAGGTTGCCCCAAACTAAAAAAGACCCACAAGAATCGGACAAGAGTGACTGGAAGGTATCAAGCGACGAGCGCGGCTTCGCCTCGGCGGAGAACGCGGCGCTTGACTATATCGAGTCAGTCCTGTCAGGGATCGGGATCCATGGCCGGATCGAATCTTACCTGGGTGAAGATGAGAGTCTTCACATTGAGATCACCGGCAGTGATTGTGGGGTGGCGATCGGCCGCCACGGTGAGACACTGGACGCCATACAGTACCTGTCCAATATTGTCGCCAACCGCTGGGTTGACGACCATCTCCGAGTGGTGGTGGATGTAGCGGGTTACCGCAACCGCCGTGAGCAGCGCATTCAGCAACAGGCAAAGAAGACTGCTGAACGTGTGCTTGACACAGGCCGCGAATCAAGGCTGAAACCGATGACAGCGGCCGAAAGGCGGATTGTGCACCTGACACTTCGGGACACCGAAGGCATCACAACATACAGTGAAGGGACCGAGCCGCGCCGTTACGTCGTCGTATCGCCAACCGCCGGCTTGGAGATCATCGGATGACCGGACCATGACTGTATCTGACATCGATACCATCGCGGCATTCTCAACACCGCCGGGCGAGAGCGGCTTGGCGGTGTTTCGCATTTCGAGTCCCGATTCGGGTCGGATGTGCGACCGGCTTTTTACGGCCTGGTGAACGGACCGGCCACTGCCTTCGAGCATGGAAGGTTATATCATGGCGCCCGGTACCTGGGCAGGGATTGACGAAGTCGTACTGGCCTGTTTTCGCGCGCCCCATTCCTATACAGGTGAAGATCTCTACGAAGTCTCCTGTCATGGCGGTCAAGCTGTCCGACAGGCCATCCTGGACAGTGCCATCCGGGCAGGAGCCCGTCTGGCGGAACCGGGCGAATTCACCCGCCGCGCTTTCATTAACGGAAAGATGGACCTGTCTTCCGCTGAAGCCGTCATGGATCTGATCGGCGCTCAGGCAGAACGCCAGGCTGAGGTGGCTTTCCGCCAGCTCCAGGGAGGCCTGTCGCGGACGGTCCGTCGCCGGGTCGACCAGCTCTACCGCGCTCTGGCTCATCTGGAGATGCTGCTTGACTGGGATGAGGAAGAAGAACGGCCGGAGGATCGCCTTAGCCTGGCGGTGGAGATGGATGAAGCAGTCACGGCTCTTCGTCAGCTGTCGGACACCTTTGCCAGTGGCCGGGTCATCCGCGAAGGCCTGGCGGTCGTGATTGCGGGAAGCCCCAATGTTGGCAAGTCATCTCTGCTCAACGCGCTGGTGGGCACAGACCGTGCCATTGTCAGCCCCATTCCCGGAACCACCCGCGATACCGTGGAAGTTGACCTGACCCTGGCCGGCTACCTGATCCACTTGACTGATACCGCCGGGCTGGCCCATGAAAGCCATGACCCGGTTGAACGCGAGGGAATTATTCGGGCGGAAAAAGCGCTGGAGGAGGCCGACCTGGTTCTCTGGGTCCTGTCGCCTCCGCTCCCGGCCCCGGCCGCATTGGCCATCGAAGAAAGAAGACTTGACGCCCTGGTTGAACAAGGGCGGCCCCTGGTCCTGATCCTGGGCAAAGATGACCTGCGCCCTGCGCTTCCCCCTGATGAGGATCCCGCCATCTTCGCGGCAAATCGATTCCCCTCCCTGCCAACCTTGACCTGGTCGGAAAGACAGGAGGAAGATCTGGAGCGCTTGCGCAAGCTCCTGGTCGGCTTCATCCAGCAGGGGGCTGACGGGATGGATCTTGAGGGTGAATCGGCATCACCGGCAAAGATCGCCGAGGGCGAAAGCCATCAAATTCTCACGCATGCCCGCCATAAGGCAGCCATTGACCGGGCCATCAGCCTGGTCGATCAGGCCAGGGCCGACCTGGCAGACA
>JAAZFK010000328.1 GCA_012511735.1 Clostridiaceae bacterium
GATTACAGTCCCATGCTTCTGATCAGCGCAGGCTATTACGATGAGACCCCCCAGGCTCCCCCACGCCCCGACCCGGCTGGACGGAAGCATTACGAAAAGTGGTAGAAACCGTGACAAAAGAACAACAAGACCGGCTATTTACTTTTCTTCTGGCCAGTGCCCGCGGCTGTGTCGACGAGCCTATGAATTATGGTTCGCTCAGGCTCCTGGACGCCTTCATCCTTCTGGCAGACTTGATCGAACCTGATCCGTTTTACCTGGAGTTGAAAGAAAAGGCGAGAGAAGTCAAGCAGTTCTTTATGGTCGACGTCGATTCCTACCTGGAGGCGCTTGACCATCTTTTACAGGAAGTGACGACACACTTGATGGAGAGTCATTAGTCGTTCAATATAGTTTATTATCCACATCAGGAGGTAAGGTCGGAATGTTTAATCGCTATTCTTTGGAACTCGGTAAGACTGCCTACAAGGTCGTCAAGGACATGTGTGACGTCCAGCCCGGTGAATCAGTTCTCATCACGCTTGATTCGATCACAGATACGGGACCGGCAGAAGCCATTGCCCAGGCGGCAGAGGCCATGGGCGCGAAAGTGATGGTGGCCTGGCATTCGACCCCGGACGGATATGGCAAAGCAGCGGATGCCAGGATGCCGGAATCCCTCAAGGCTGCTATTCCCGTTGCAGACGTATGGATCGAATACAACAATCAGTGGCTGCTCTACTCAACGCCCTGGCTTGAGGCCCTCGCGAACGGCAAGACACGTTACCTTGTTTTCGGATCACTGTCGCGCGAACAGCTGACACGCTGTGTCGGAAACATCGATCTTGCCGTTCAGAGGAGATTTCAGAAAGCATTCACGGATATGGTCGCCCAGGCTCATGAGATGCGCATGACCACCCCCGCGGGCACTGATATCTCCTTTGTCAATGATCCCGCAAGACCGATCTTGAACGAAAGTTGCGAAGCCTTTAAACCGGGAGCCTACTTCCTGATCGGCCAGATCGGATGGGCTCCCATCGAAGAGACAATAAACGGGACGATCGTTTATGATGGCTCTTTCACCGGAGGAGGCGAAGCCGAACTCGGTATCCTCAAAGAGCCGATCAAACTGACCGTCAAAAAGGGGAAGGTGGTTGACGTGGAGGGAGGCTCGGAAGCACGCTTCGTCTCCCAATGGTTAAAGAATTTCAATGATCCGAGCATGTATCACATTGCGCATATCTCCTGTGGATTCAATCCGGGTGCCAAACTGAGCGGGATGTGTGCGGAGGATGAGCGTGTTTGGGGCGCCACTGTCTGGGGACTCGGCTTTCAAGGCCCGATTTTCAAAGGCGGCTTTGGTGACGCGCCCACACATGCAGACGGCATCTGCCTCGATACGACTATTTGGATTGGGCGTGAGAAAATTACGGATGAAGGAAGAGTTGTCCATCCCGAACTGGCACTCATTGCACGAGAGTTAGGGAAATAAACATCAATGGCTGAAATGTCATATTTGATGTATATTTATGTGAACCAAGCGTAATTATTCAAAAATTAGGAGGAAAATTATGTTTAAGAGAACCTTTCCGATCATGCTTTTGGTCGCGCTCCTGATCTTGGGTTTGGTGGGGTGTGGCCCCGCAAAACCTTCTAACAACGGAGCCGACGCGGGAGACATGCAAAGCATCATCCGTATGACGCAGGATTGGCCGACCTACTACGATCCTGCAGTCGGCAGCAGCTTTTCATGCACCATTGCTATGATCAACATCTACGATCCACTCGTTTTCCCTCAGCTTGATGGAACGGTAGGGCCCCATGTGGCCACAAAATGGGATGTATCCGATGATGGCCTGGTCTACACCTTCAAAATCCGGGATGACATCAAATTCCATTCAGGGAATCTGCTGAAGGCTGAGGACGTCGTCTTCAGCATGCAGCGCATGCTCACCATAGGGGAAGGCTATGCCTATCTCTTTGTGGATGTGGTCGAGGATGTCTACGCGGAAGATGACACGACGGTCGTGATGAAACTTCACGAACCTTTCGGCCCCTTCCCCCTGACCCTGGTCCGGTTCATGATTGTGGAAAAGGCCCTCGTTACGGAGCATATGAATCTGGATGAAGATACCTACGGTGAATTCGGCGATTACGGCAAAAACTGGATGCTGACCAATGATGCCGGTTCGGGTCCCTACAAGACCAAGGAGTTCCAGCTCGATGAGTACCTGCTCGGAGAGCGCTTCGATGATTATTTCCTGGGCTGGGAAGAAAATGCCCCTCAGTATTTCAAGATCTCCGGAGCTGTTGACCCGGTCTCGGTGCGGACCGCCATGGCCAACAAGGAGCTTGAGATCACGGACGAAATTCAGCCGATCGAAAACTACAATACGATGGCCGGTTTCGAAGGAGTCGATGTGGTCGCCTATGAGAGCGGCACCAACTGCAACATGATGCTCAACACCAAGAAGGCACCGACTGATGATGTGCATTTCAGAAGAGCATTGGCCTACGCCGTCGACTATGATGTCATTTTGAACGACATCTATCCTGACTCCATTCGTTCGGTCGGACCGGTGCCCAGCATCGTTCCAGGCTGGAATTCTGATCTGGAGCCTTTCGTCTTCGATCTGGACAGAGCGCGGGAAGAATTGGCAAAGTCGAAATATGCCGACGACCCGGCCATGATGACCATCGACCTGACCTGGTGCGCGGAAGTTCCCGAACAGGAAAAAATCGCCCTGCTGATCCAGTCCAACCTGGAGCAACTGGGAATCACGCTCCAGGTCACAAGAAAGCCCTTCGGTTCTATGATTGCTGATGCGCAAACCATGGAAACGACGCCACACGCCTCCTTCGTGAACTTCGCTCCAAGTTACTTTGAAGCGGGTGCCACGCTGAAGACCCGCTACCATTCTTCTTCAACAGGTTCCTGGGAGCAGATGGAATGGCTGCAAGATCCGGAGATCGACGCCATGATTGAGGACGCTCTTTCGACCGTAGACCTGAATGAGCGTTTCCAGAAGTACTACGATATCCAGGAAAAGATCGTAGAAATCGTTCCGACCGTTTATCTGTTCAACTGGGTGGAAAAGCGTGCCTGTCAAACAGGATACGTGGACTGGGAACCCTACCTCCTGCTCAAGGAAGGGAAGGACTTCGTCTATCCCATGGGATACAGCCTGTACGTTCGCGGCATGAAGGTTTACCCAGACAAGCGGTAAGCGCAATTATTGAAAAACAGCTGGATTTCGGGAAGCCCTTGCGCAAGCGGGGTTTTCCCGAATCCATAAGTGACCGCACCTGCAAGAGAGGACACTAACCATGAAGCGACTTATCAAGCGACTGGCCTCTTACATCCTGGTCCTTTTTGGACTTTCCATTCTTGTGTTTATTATCGGGCGGGTTCTGCCAGGCGATCCGGCGAGGCAGGCGCTGGGGCCACGGGCACCTGAAGCAACAGTTGAGGCCCTCAAAAAGGAAATGAACCTGGACAAGCCGATTGTGGTTCAATACGGCCTTTGGCTGAAGGACGCCGTTCAAGGCGACCTGGGTAATTCCCTCCTGAGCAGACGGCCTGTCACCCAGGACATCATCCAATACTTGCCCGCCACCATTGAAATCGTTATTCTTGCCGGTATCCTCATGGCTGTGGGAGGAATTCTGCTTGGAATTCTGGCAACCAAATACTCGCACACCTGGTTTGATGGATTTGTAAGAGTTCTGTCCTACTTGGGCATTGTCGCCCCTGCTTTTGTCTGGGCCATTATATTTATCCTGGTATTCGGCTACAGTCTGCCCATTTTGCCCACAACCGGAAGGCTGAGTCTGGGGATCGCGCCCCCTCCCACCATCACCCGCATGTTCACCGCAGACTATCTGTTAAGCGGCAACTTCGCGGGATTTAAAGATGCCTTCATGCACCTGATCCTTCCGGCTATTTCCCTGATGTTGGGGGGGATGGCCCAGGCCGCGCGCATGACGCGAACCACCATGATGGACAATTCCGACAAAGACTATGTTTTGGCTAATAAAGCGTATGGTGTCTCAGAGAATCGAACGCTTTTCAAATATCTTCTGAAACCATCCATGATCCCGACAGTTTCGGTATTGGCGGTGGATATCGCGGCCTTGTTCGGCAATGCCTTCCTGGTTGAGCAGTTATTCAACTACCCCGGGCTGTCCCGCTATGGTATGCAGGCCATGTTGAACAAAGACCTCTTTGCCATATCAGGTGTGGTCATCACCCTGGGCATCATCGTCATGGTGGTCAACATCATCGTGGACCTCATCGTGACTTACCTCGACCCCAGAGTGCGTTTGATGGGAGGGAGTGAATAATGTCAACGAATCATGCTTCCACGCCGGGAATCACCAAGCGTGACCGGCTAGAAGGACTCAAACGGGCCTGGTATAAATTTTCACTGAATAAAATGTCGATCGTGGGACTTGTCATTGTCAGCCTGATCCTGATTCTGGGTGTATTCCAACCCTTGATTGCCCCTTATCCGGAGCATGCGGGCGCTTATGTGAATTTTTCCGCAGCCAACCAGCCACCCAGCAGTCAATACATCCTGGGAACCGATACCGTAGGAAGAGATATCCTGAGTCGAATTTTCTACGCCTTCCGCGGTGCCCTGCTAATGGGATTGGGTGTGGAGGCCTTTATCATCCCCCTTGGCACCATTGTTGGTCTCATTGCAGGATATTGGAAGGAAAAATGGTTCTCGACGGCCTTGATGCGTGTCACAGACATTTTCCTGGCAGTCCCTCCCCTGGTTTTGGCCCTGGTCGTCAGTGCTTTGATGAGGCCGACACTTTTCAACTCCATGATGGCGGTCAGCATCGCCTGGTGGCCTATGTACGCCCGAATGATTTACGGGATGACCTCTTCAATGAGAAACGAACTGTTTGTGAAATCCGCAGAACTTCTGGGCGCCAGTAAATTTCACATCCTTTTCCGTGAGATCCTGCCGAATTGCCTGGGTCAAATCTTCACAAAAATGACCCTCGACATGGGCTGGGTCATCCTGATGGGCGCTTCCCTCAGCTTCGTCGGTCTGGGAGAACAGCCGCCCACGCCTGCCTTGGGCACCATGGTTTCCGACGGTGCCAAGTACCTGCCGGATCAATGGTGGATCGCCATTTTTCCCTCCATTGCCATCATGGTCATTATCTTGGGATTCAACTTCCTGGGGGATGGCGTCAAGGACATGCTGACTAGCGAGGAGTAACTGAAGTGGATGAAAATATCGTAACAATCAAAGATCTGCATATCGGTTATAGAACTTTCGGTGGCCATGTCAAGGTACTGAACGGCGTCAATCTTTATGTCAAACCGGGCGAAAAAGTGAGTATTGTAGGCGAGACCGGTTGCGGGAAAACCACCACGGTCAAAGCCATTTTGCGGATTCTTGCCCGCCAGGCGGTGGTGACGGGGGGCGAAATCATCTTTAAGGGCGAACAGGTTCTGAAGATGAACAAGTCGCAACTGCAACATCTCAGAGGAACCGGCGTCTCCATGATCTTCCAGGATCCGACCTCCTCACTGAATCCGGTATTCACCATAGGCCAGCAGATGTCCGCCGTGATCAGGTATTCAGGTCATGCGGGTGCAACCAAGTCAAAAATTCAGGAGGAGCTGGCCATCAAGGCACTGCAGGAGACTGCCATGCCTGATCCGGAGCGCATTCTTCAAAGCTACCCCTTCCAATTGTCAGGCGGCATGCGTCAGCGCGTTTCAATCGCCATGGCCCTGTCGACTCCCCGCGAAATGGTGATCGCCGATGAACCAACCACCAACCTGGATGTCACCATCCAGGATCAGGTTCTGCGTATCCTCAAGCAGAGGGTTGAAGAGAAAAACACCTCACTGATCCTGATCACGCATTCCCTGGGCGTAGCGCGGGAAACGACGGACCGGATCTACGTCATGTACGCGGGAAACATGGTGGAGACAGCACCGACGACGGAATTGTTCCGCGAGCAATACCATCCCTACACCAGAGCTCTTGTGGATTGCATCCCGAGGCTTTCTGGAGGTGGCGTCGCAGAAGGAATCGGCGGGCGGATTCCCAACTACCTCGATCCCCCTCCGGGTTGTCGCTTTGCCCCACGCTGCCCCAAAGCTTTTGATCGTTGCTGGCAGGAAAAACCTGAGTACGTGAATGTCGGCAGCTCGCATCAGGTCGCCTGTTTTCTCTACGACCAATCGACAGGAGATGAGTGAAGCGTATGAGTGAAAATATTCTTGAAGTCAATAATCTCAAAAAATATTTCCCTATCACCAAGGGCAAAGAGAAGGGGCTGAGTGTCAAGGCGGTCGATGACATCAGCTTCTCCATCAAGCGTGGGGAGACCCTTGCTCTGGTGGGTGAGTCAGGATCAGGCAAAAGCACGACAGCCTACAATGTGATCGGCATGTACTCAGCGACAGCAGGTCAGATCATCTTCAAGGATGAGCCAATCAGCAACAATATTAAAGAACGACCTTTGCGTCTGAGAAAAGAAATCCAGATGGTCTTCCAAGATCCCGGCACGACACTCAATCCGCGCCGTATCGTGAAGGACATCCTGTCACTCCCTTTAAAAATTCACAAACTGGTGGACAAGAAGGATCCGGTCGGTCAAATAGTACGACTCCTGGAGGAAGTGGAACTTCCCATGGAATACTTGTTCAAAACCCCGCTTGCGCTCGGCGGCGGTGAGCGTCAGATGCTGGCAGTGGCGCGCGCGCTTTCGACCAACCCTGACCTGATAGTGCTGGACGAGCCTACATCCGCCCTGGATGTGTCCATTCAGGCAAAAATCATCAACATGCTTCTGCGTCTGCAGAAAGACTACGACCTGTCCTATCTTTTTATCACCCTTGACCTCAGCTTGGTGCGCAATTTCGCGACGCGCGTCGCGATTATGTATCTGGGGAAGATCGCGGAGATCGCGCCTACCGAAATCTTCTTCTCGGATCCGGAGCACCCCTACACCAAAATGCTTCTGTCAGCCATACCGGTCATCAGTGAGAAAGAAGAAGAGGTCAAGCACGCCAAGGTGACGCCGAAAGGCGAGATACCAAGTCCGGTCAATGTTCCCAAAGGTTGTAGTTTCAACACCCGGTGCCCTCTGGCCTTTGACCGGTGTTTTGTTGAAGATCCCGTTATGAAGGAGGTTGCATCAGACCATCAGGTCCGCTGCCATCTCGTTGAAGAAAGGAGACAATCATAGTGTACAAATTCAAACAAACCCTTAAATCAGAGCAGGAGGTCAGAGATTTCGTCCGCGGCCTCACCTTTTACGGAACAGGTGGAGGCGGGGACTTCGATACGGGTGTCGAGGCCCTGATGAGCCAGCTGGAAAAAGGCATCGAGATCGGCTGGGTGGATCCCAACGACATCGCTGACGATGTCTACACCATCTGCCCCTTCCTCATGGGATCCATCGCTCCCATGACCGATCAGACGCGCGAAGAAATGAAGATCTACGGCCTGGACGCCGAAACCCGTAAGTACGACTGGAAAGACATGCTGGCTCTCGCGGTGAAGCGCCTTGAGAAAGAGAAGGGAAAAAAGGTCTCGGCCCTGGTTCCCATTGAGCTGGGTGGAGGAAACGCGGGTGCCTGCATTGCTGCTTCGGCCATGAACGGCATTGTGACACTTGACGGCGACTACACCGGACGCGCCATCCCGGAGATTCAGCAGACCACCCCAAATATTTTTGAGAAAGAATTGCTTCCCATCACAACCTGCGACGCCTGGGGCAATACAGCTGTCATCGAAAACGCGGTCAGCTGGCGCATGGCCGAACGCATGGGCAAATTCATCAGCGCGGCCGCCTATTCCGCCGCCGGAGAGGCCGGCTTCTGGATGACGGGCAAAGACACGAAAGAAGTGATCATCGCCGGCACCATGACCGAGTGTTACGAAGTAGGCAAATTCATCCGCGAGGCTCGGGAAGCCGGCAAGGATCCCGTGCTTGAGATCACAGCCAAGCTGGGCGGCTGGCTCCTCAACAGGGGCACTGTCACGAAAAAAGAGTGGTGGGATAAGGACGGATACTACTGGGGCTATCATACGGTCACCGGCGAGAAAGATTTCCAGGACAATGAGTTGAAAGTCTGGTTCAAGAAAGAGAACCATGTCAGCTGGAAAAACGGGGATGTCTTTATCACAAGCCCTGACATGATCATCTTTGTGGATGACACGACCTGCGAACCCTTCACCAACAACAAGATCGAGGAAGGGCAAAAGGTCGCTGTGATCGGCCTCAAGGCACGAGACGTCTTCCGCCTGCCACGCGGCATTGAGGTCTTGGGTCCCAAGGCCTTCGGCTTCGATATCGACTACCTCCCCATTGAGGAATTCATGGCCAGATAAGGAGGCCTATATATGCCAACCATTAACGATCTTGAACTGGCAAAAGCTGCCTACATCATCGTCAAGGATATGGTTCAGGTCAAAGCTGGCGAATCGGTGCTGATTACCATCGATTCAGCCAGTGAATGGCGGGTGGCCGAGGAAACAGCCAAAATAGCGGAAATCCTCGGTGCCAAAGTCATGGTTGCCTGGCATTCCACACCTGACGGATATGGCAAAGTAGCCGATCCCCGACTGCCCGATGGTCTGAAAGCCGCCATCCCCGAAACGGACGCCTGGATTGAATTCAACAAGCAATGGCTACTCTATTCAAGTCCCTGGGAAGTGGCCATGGCTAATGGCAGAACCCGGAATCTTTTCCTGGGAGGTCTGGATACGGATCGCGTGGTCCGTTGCATCGGTCAGCTCGACATGGAAGCGCAAACGGCTTTCCAAAATAAAATTGTCAGCATGACCCAAAAAGCACGCAAGATGCGGGTCACGACCCGGGCGGGTACGGATATCTCTTTTGAAAACGATCCGAAACGTCCCATCACCAACGAATTGACAGCAGAAACCCCCGGCCCACATTTCCTTGTAGGGCAGATTGGCTGGGCTCCGATTGAGGAATCCATCCAGGGAACCATCGTTTATGACGGTTCATTTTCCGGCGGAGGCGAAGCCGATCTGGGCATCCTGGATCATCCGATCGCCCTGAAAATTGAGTCGGGCAAAATCGTTGACATTGAAGGACAGTCAGAGGCCATGTTCGTCAAGAAATGGCTTGCGGACATGAACGATCCCCGTATGTATCACCTGGCGCATATTTGTTACGGCTTCAACCCTGGCGCCCAGCTTACAGGTCTTTGCACGGAGGATGAGCGTGTCTGGGGAAGCACCGAGTGGGGCTTTGGCTATCAGGGTCCCATGTTTGAGGGCGCTTTGGGAGATGCCGCTTCGCATGCTGATGGCATCTGCATGAATTCCACTGTCTGGATGGATGGTGAGATGATCATGGAAGACGGGGTCGTCCTGCATCCGGATCTTGTGCCGCTT
Organism: Clostridiaceae bacterium; assembly: GCA_012511735.1. Lineage (GTDB taxonomy): Bacteria > Bacillota > Clostridia > Saccharofermentanales > DTU023 > UBA4923. Next base: position 9,387 of record JAAZFK010000328.1, read on the forward strand.
GCCAAAGCTTGCGGCAAGTAGTCTTCTTTCAGAGCGCGGCCGGAACTTTCTATTTTCCGGAAGTAAAAGCGAATCGGCTTTGCGGTTCATCTAGACCGCAAAGCCGATTTATTTTCTCCGATAACCTCAGCACGGCAAGCCTATGCCCCCACATCAGAACGCTTAAAAGCACCGGCCGTTTCCGGCGTTTGCTGCCCAGGCTTTGAAGCTATTGTCGAACTAAGGCGATATAAGGTGTAAGTTCCACTTTTTGAAGAAAACGGCAGTACGCGGAGCCTGGCGTCCGACGGTGGACGCACACCGATCTCTATTCTCTCAGCCGATGGTTTCGGCTAATATGCCTATGGAGACCGGGATCATATGTGACACTCGGTAGACGGGGCGACTTGGGAGGGACCCTCCCCCGTCACGACCCATCTCTTCACAATCAACAAGATGACTGGCCTCCCCGAGGGGCTGATTGCCTTGAGCAGAGGCGGTCACCTCTTTTCGTCGGGAGGCTGCCCTGCGGTGAATTGAACCAGAAGAAGGCGGGGATATCTGTCATCATTTTCATGAAACGATCCCGTTCTCTTTGGCTCCCGGATATCCCTACGCGCATAAGAAACTGCCCCCAAACATGTAACGAGTGTGATCAAGAGACAAGAACCACCGTCACGCAACTATAATGGGATCAGCGATGTAGCGGGAGGCTGTTGTAGGATTTTAATCTTTATGAAAGGCAGGACAAATCCTATGAAGAAGATACTTATTCTTACAGCTTTCGCGATCGCCGCCCTTCTGGCGCTGACCGCGTGTACCACGCCATCCTCGATTAAAACTCTCAATGAGGATGAGCGGCAAGAACAACTGGATGACCTCCCTGATAAGACCCAGGACAGTTCGAATCAAAGTAAGAGTACAGAGACCGAACCCGAATTCATTGTTGATTTTGACGATGGCTTGCACGATGACGATGATATCGGACCTGAGCGCGTTTTTGCCGAGTACCGGGACTACCGGAACGATCTCATCAGTAACATCAACCAATCCAGATTTATGGACTTCGAGCTCGTATCCGACTCGTCATCTCTTACTGAAATTTATGAGGTAGACCTCATCATGTGGCCGACCTTCATCATTTGGGAAGACGAGGACATAGTGATTCAAACAGGCCGGCTTATGGGAATGAAAGACTTCCATGTTGAAAGAAGCAAGGATCAGACGGTCATGTCCTATGTTGAAGATAACGGCGAGAAGATTACGTTTACCGCCCACTATGATGAAAGCAATGACCACTTCATTTTCAAGGCGGATTTTGAGAACGGGAACCGCCCCTACCTGGAATTCATGAGCACGCCCTGGGGATTTGTAGGACAATCTTATACAGGCGGTGCCGGCATGCTGGAGACTCTCTACTTGATTACTGTTTCAATGGACACCGGTATCATCGGCATCATCCACGATGCGCCTTATCCGGAACCGCTGACAGGCGAGGAAATTTTCACTTTCCCCATGTCAGCTCCTGAATACTACTTCTATAACAATGGCAGTCTGTCAGGCGAATCACGGAGTGGCGAATCTTTCAATCTGAAGCCTTCTGATTGATCGTACCGCATGAACACCTCCCTTCCGGTTGCTATCGGGCAAAGAGGATGACACATAAGAGGCTGTCTCAAAACACCGAAAGGTTTGGAGGGACGGCCTCTTTTTCACGAGGCCAGGCATAACATTGGCTCCATCGACATTAGCTGTTGCGGTTCCCAAAGAGGGGTTTGTAGTCGTCGTAGCCGCAAGACCGCAAGGAAGCTGCCCATTTTTGAAGCATCCTCATGACCTCATCGTTGTTTTCAAAAACCCCGGGAGTCGGATATCTTGGGCGACGTTCCAAAGAGGCGTCCCTGGGTGCTCAGGGTGAAGGCGGCGCGTGGCGGTAACCGCGGTCGACCGGGAAGGACGGCACGGCTTTCGACCCTCAGAATCCCTGATTCATTACACCAAGATGACCTTGCATCCTGCATGAATACCCTGATATCAAAATCTTGATCTTCATTGGCGGGATAGCTGGAGCCCTTTTTGAACAATCGTCCGAGGGGTTCTTCGACATTTATTTGACCATGTCAACGGTTGACGGGCAATTCGCCATTGTGTATATTTTATCCTATAATCTTCGCATAATTATACGATTTGGAGGAAAATAAGCTGTCTGACTATGTCATCAAGCGCATCTTGCAGGGAATTCTTCTGATCCTTGTCGTGTCCATCCTGGTCTTTTCCATGATGGATTTGATGCCGGGTGATCCGGTTGATCTGCTGACCGACCGCAAGGTCTCACAGGAAATCAAGGATAAGCTCAAAGCACAATATGGCCTGGACCTGCCCCTCCACCAGCGCTATTTGAAGTGGATGACCGACGCCTTCCGGGGAAACTTCGGCACATCCATCCGGACCAAGCTACCGGTCAACGCCATGTTTGCCCAGCGCCTGCCAACCACCATCAAGCTGACCGGGATCGCTCTCCTGGTAGAGATATTGATTGCCATTCCCATCGGGCTTTTGGCTGCCTACAAAAAGGACGGATTTTTCGACCGGCTCATGATGAGTATCTCCTTGTTTTTTGCTGCTTTGCCTTCCTTCTGGGTCGCTGTCCTTTTAATTCTTCTCTTTGGCGTGACCTTGCGGGTTCTGCCTTTGTCTGAGCTCAACAGCGCCAAGCACTACATCCTTCCCGTGACGGCTATGGTGCTGGGCGGAATTGCTTCCACCATCCGCATGACCAAGACGGAAGTCCTGGATGTCCTGCGGGAGAAATACGTGCTGACCGCCTATGCCAAGGGGTTACCCAAGAAAGCCGTCCTGATCCGGCACGTCCTTCGCAACGCCCTGATTCTGGTCATGATCATGATCTTCATGAGCATCCCCTGGGTCATCAGCGGAGCCGTTATTATTGAAAACATCTTTGTCATCCCCGGCATGGGCAAGATGCTGACCGAGGCCATACTGGCCCAGGACTTCACGGTGGTCCAGGCCTGTGTGCTCCTGATCTCGGTTCTGACCGTCATCTCCAACCTGATCTGTGATATTCTGACAGCCATCCTGGATCCCCGCATCCGGATTTCACTGGGGGAGGATCTGGCCTGATGAAGCGCTTTTTTCGCCCCCTGTTGAAAAACCGCAATCTCCTGATTGGAACCATCATGGTGCTGATCGTCATCCTGATCGCCCTCCTGGCCGATGTCATCGCCCCCTACAAGTTCGATGACGCCAATTTGAACAATCAATTGGAGTCCCCTTCTTCCAATTTCCTCTTCGGCACCGACGAATTTGGCCGGGATCTTTTCAGCCGCGTCCTCTACGGCAGCCGGATCTCGCTTCGGGTTGCGGTCCTGGCCGCCTTAATTGAGATCACCATCGGGGTCACCCTGGGGCTCCTTTCAGGCTATTACGGCGGAACAACCGATCGCATCATCTCCTTTTTTGCCGACCTGACCTGGTCCATGCCTCCCATTATTATGTCCATGGCTGTCATCACGGTTCTGGGCAAGGGACTGGATAATGTCATCATTGCCATCGCCATTGTCAGTTGGGCTCAGTACGCGCGGATTGTGCGCGCTAAGACCCAGTCCTTAAAGAACATGGCTTTTGTTGAGACGGCGGTCGCCTTCAATGAACGTGATCTGTCCATCATGCTCCGCTACATCCTGCCCAATATCCTACCTTCCATTATCGTGCTGGCTTCTCTTTCCATTCCAGCCACCATCATGTCTACTACGGCTCTCTCTTTTTTGGGACTGGGAGCTCAGCCTCCCTCGCCTGACTGGGGCCTTGCCTTGTCCTCCAGCATGAAGAACATCAGCA
>JAAZFK010000044.1 GCA_012511735.1 Clostridiaceae bacterium
CCAGAGTTGTTTTTTCCGTGACCTTCATGACTTCAAGATCCAGGCCTTTTTTGTCATCAATGGCGGCCACGACAGCCTGGGTCATGGCTTCGATCAATTCAAGCTTCCGGCGTTCGGCCTCTTGCAGAGCCAGTTCGGCGTCAGCCGTTCCGATTGTTTGCTTTTTCTTCAAATTCAATCCAACCTCCTTGGGGTTCATTCCTCTCCTGCGTAGTTTTCATAAGCTTGCAGGCTGTATTCAGCCGGTTCTTTTCCTTGTCGGGCCAAAGCCTCGAAGACCTCTTCAAGGCAACGTTTCATGGCGGCGGCCAGACGGCCGGACTCGGCCAGGTGCCGGATCTCCTCCAGCCGGCCGAAGGGCCGGTCGTAGGCAATCTTGTCGGCAAGAAAGAGGATCTCGCCCAGCGTCTCCATTACGGGATGGGCCGTGGAGTGCCAGGCGACAGCCCGCTCGAGACCGGGATCTTTACTGCCTGTCAGTTCAGTTGCCAGGACGGAGGAGGCCGGTCCATGGATCAGATCCTCCGACTGAAGCGCCAGGGGATCGCCGAAGCCTCCCTGTTCAAAGTAGCGGGCGGCTAACTCTTCCTGCCGATCGCGGGGGAGCTCCTTAGCCAGATCATGCAGGAGGCCTGCCCGGGCCGCTCTCCCGATGTCCTGACCGTAAAGGGGCGCCAGCCGGGCCGCGTATTGGGCGACCGAGGCGGCATGCAGTCTCCGCGCCTGTGTCAGGTAGGGCCAGGCCCGCTCCTCCAGATCCAACAGGGTCTGCCAGTCAGATTCCTTCATGGCGTCAAAGCCGCCGTCCGCCTGGTAGGGCCGGTACTGTCTGATGAAGTCAATGACCCGGTCAGGACACATGCCGCTGATGTCCCCATCCGATTCCAGGGTCTCCCGGATCCGGCTGGCCGACAAATCAATGGCGGGCATGTCAAAGAGCCGGATTTCGGACTGGTACCGGGCCTCCGCACGGGCGGCATGCTCAGCCACTTCATCCCGGTCTTCTCCGCCCCGGACCGCCACCGCCAGGGTCACTTCAGTCAGCAGATCCTCCGGCCGGTGCCAGCTGCCGAGCTGAGGCAGCACATCCGAGCCGGCCAGAAGTACCAGCTGATCCAGCGCCAGTTCCTCTTTCAGCCGCAGGACCGTATGGTAGGTGTAGTCCAGCCCCGGCCGCCTGATCTCGTCGTCCGATACCAGGACTCCCTCAAGATCCTCCGTCCCCAGCCGGACCATCTCAAAACGATAGGCCGCCAGGGTGGTCCGGCGTGATTTATGCGGGGGCCGGCCCACCGGCATGACCAGAAGCCGGTCCAGTCCCAGGCCGGTCATGGCATGACGGATCAGGGCCCGGTGTCCCAGGTGGAAGGGATCGAAGGTGCCGCCGAAAAGGCCGGTCACGCCTTATTTCCTCCTCCGTTATCCTGACGAAGTTCCTCTTCCCTGGCCGTCTCCCGCTCCTTGGCATCCTCGACCAGCCAGGCATTGATAAAGCCGTCCAGATCCCCGTCCATGACCCCGTCCACATCCCCTGTTTCAAAACCGGTCCGATGGTCTTTGACCATGGTATAGGGACAAAAGACATACGAACGGA
>JAAZFK010000289.1 GCA_012511735.1 Clostridiaceae bacterium
CCCGGCAGCTGGAGGAAGAGGGTCATTTCGATCAGGAGAGCCCTTAATCGAAGTCGGCCCAAAAACTCCTGATCACATCCAGACACTCTTCCCGGTCATCCAGGTGCATGGCATTCCATTCCTGGGGGATCAGTTGACGGTAGTCACTTCGACCGTAACGGTCATCGATGAGCAGGATGACTCCGTAATCATCCTGGCTCCGGATCAGCCGCCCCGCGGCCTGGGTGACCCGGTTGAAACCGGGCCACATGTAGGCGTATTCGAAGCCGCTCCCTGACCGGGCCTCATAGTATTGCCTCAGGATGTCACGTTCCGGTGACAGGCCGGGCAGGCCGGTCCCGATGACCATGACCCCGATCAGCTCTTCCCCCGCCAGGTCCACGCCCTCGTTGAAGAGGGAGCCCAGCACGGTCAGGCCGACCAGGGATTTGTCATCCTTTCCTCTTCTGAAATAAGCCAGAAATTTTTCCTTTTGCACTTCCGTCATCTTCGAAGGCTGGATCAGGTAATCGATCTCCTCTTCCCTGATTGCGGTCAGGGCCCGGACCAGCTGGCGCTGGTAGGCAAAAGAAGGGGAGAAGACCAGGTAGTGGCCCTTGCGAAGCTGCACGGTCTCCTGGATCAGGGAGGCGATCTGATCCACTGAACCGGCGCGGTCGGCATAGCGGATGGAGTGGGTCTGGTAGCAGACGACCAGCCGCCGTTCCTTGGGGAAGGGTGAGGGAAGACGGATCACCTCGGGCTTCTCGACCGCGGACCGGGCGTCCAGGAGGGTCTGGTAATAGGGCAGGGGTGAGAGGGTGGCGGAAAAGAAGACAACCGGCGACCGGTCGCGGTAGATGTCGGTTAAATGAGCGGAGGCGTCCAGCGCCAGCAGGGTAATGTCAAGATCCTGCTCCCCTGCAGGCCTCCAGCTGGTGATGTAACTGTCACTGTAATACCTTTCGGCGACCCGTGAAAAGAACATGAGATCGAAGTAGGGGATCATGAGCTGGCGACGGCCCGGAAAATCCGGGTAGTCGTTGAGGTAACGGGTCAGGGGGCCCGTTATGGCGGCGACCTGATCAAGCAGGCGGGGCGGGATCAAGCGGGTGGCGAGAAAATGCTGTCCGAAAACAGCTTGCAGGGAGGCCAGTTCATTTTTCAGTCCTTCCCTGGCTGCCGGATCCTGGCCGGCAAGCAGGGCACGATAGCGGTCCAGCCAGGCGATCAGGCTGCTCAGGCTGGCACAGATCCGCTGATTCAACTTCCGTTGTTCCGCGTCCTGGGCCAGGTGGCCTGCCATGACCTGGCGCATGGTCTCCAGCGCCGAGCGGGAAAGGACGGATGAGAACATCTCCCGTGAGCGCCTGGCCAGGTTGTGAGCCTCGTCGACCAGAAGGGTGTAACTTTGACCCGGCTGGTCAAGCCAGCCGTGAAGCCGGACCCGGGGGTTGAAGACATAGTTGTAGTCACAGATCACAAGGTCGACGGTCGGCAGGAGGCTGAGCGAGAGCTCAAAGGGGCAGAGCTCAAACTCCCTGGCCAGTGACAGCACCGCGTCGGCTGACAGGCGCCGTGTCTCATAGCTCTTGATCAGGGCCTGGCGCAGGTGGTCGTGGTAGCGGATCGCGTAGGGACAGATCCGTGTGTCGCAAAAGTGTTCTTTGGACAGGCAGATTTGCTCTTTGGCCCTCAGGGTCAGCGAGCGGATCAGAAAACCTTCGGTTTCCAAGTCATCCACTGTATCTTCCGCCACCTGACGCTGGGAACGGGTCGGCGTCAGATAGAAGATGACGTCGGTCAACCCGTTGGCCTGCGCCTTGACTGCGGGGTAGAGCGTGGCCATGGTCTTGCCGATCCCGGTAGGGGCCTGGACGAAGAGGACGGTCTTGTCTCTGACAGCGGCGATCACTTCCTGCATCATGGATTTTTGGCCGTCACGTAGTTCCTGGTAG
>JAAZFK010000290.1 GCA_012511735.1 Clostridiaceae bacterium
CTGATTTGCGGGCACTCCTGGGGTCCGTTTCTTTTCCCGATCCCCTTTATACCTTGTCGATTTTGCCGCTCCACCATGCCTTTGAAAATACCTGTGGATTTTTGACTGTGCTGGCCTTCGGAGGCACAATTCATATTTTTGACGGGCTTCGCTACATCGGCAAAAACCTGGAAGAGCACTCGGTCCACATGATTATCGCGGTTCCGGCTATCCTGGACGCCATTTATCGGCGGGTGATGAGTGAGGCGGCCAAGTCAGGGCAGGACAAGAAACTCAAACTGGGCATGAAGATCGCCACCCTGCTTTATAAGCTGGGAATCGACATCCGTCGCAAACTGATGAAGGACGTCCTGGACAAGCTGGGCGGCCGGCTGCAATACATTATCTGCGGCGCGGCCCCTGTCGAGCTTGAAACGCTTAAGTTTTTCAGAGCCATCGGTATTGAGGTGCTCGCGGGCTACGGCCTGACGGAAGCCTCACCCGTGGTCAGTGGCGGCAACACCCGCGTCAATGAGTTCGCGACGGTCGGTCAACCGCTGTCCGGTGTGGAAGTAGCCATTGCCAATGGAGGCAAGGGTGAAGGAGAAATCCTGGTCCGGTCCGACATCGTGATGAAGGGCTACCTGGGCGATCCGGAGGCAACCGCGGAGGCCATTGATTCAGATGGCTGGCTTCATACTGCTGACATCGGCAGGTTCACACGCAAAAAAAGCCTGGTCATTACGGGGCGAAGCAAATCCATGATCGTCCTCTCCTCGGGGAAAAAAGTCTTCCCTGAAGAAATTGAAGCGCTGCTCTATCGGCATGAGATGGTCCGGGACGCGCTGGTTTTCGGTTATCAGGGGCTGGGCGGTGACGTGGTGATTACCGCCAAGGTAGTTGTCAATCAGGACAAGATGCGTGAAGAGCTGAAGCGTGACCCGACAGAAGACGAGATGTCCCAGGCACTGGCGGCCATTATCGCCGAGATCAACCGGGGACTGCCCTCCTTCAAAGAGATACGCTCCTACTTCTACAGTCTGCAGGACATGGTCAAGACCACCACCATGAAAATCAGGCGTGGTGTCGAGCTTGCCGTCATCAATGATTATTTCAGCCGTTCGAAAGCCAACTGGCAATCCTTACGGGGCAAGAACATTGACGCGATCATCCTGCCGGGCAAGCCGGGAAGTCTCTCGGAACAAGCCTGATCACGGTCCGACAGGAGCTTGTAACAAGCTGGGAACGGCGCCTGACAGGTGCCGTTTCTTCAGTTTCGGATATGTTATGATGGGCATGCGAAATGCCCGGTCGACATCGGATCGAAAGGAATATCAAGTATTTCGCATCCACAAGGAGGTCAGGCGATGAAAATATCAAGCCGCAGTGTTGCCATGCAGGCGTCACCAATTCGCAAACTCGTACCCTACGCGAATGAGGCAAAGAAACGCGGGACGAAAGTCTATCATCTGAACATCGGGCAACCGGATATCGAGACACCTAAAGTGTTCCTGGAAGCCGTCAAGAAGACAGAGGTAGACGTGCTCGCTTATGCGGATTCCAATGGCTGGGAACCGCTTCGTGAGAGCATTTCCCGTTATTATAAGCGGATCGGGCTCCCTTACGAAACCGAGGATATCATCATCACCAACGGCGGCAGTGAAGCGCTCCAGTGGGCCATGTTGATCGCCTGTGATCCGGGCGAGGAGATTCTGGTCCCCGAACCCTTCTACACGAATTACCGGGGATTCGCCGCCCCCTACCTGGTTGAGTTGAAACCAATCACCACTTATCCGCAGGATGGATTCGGCCTGCCTGACCGTCCCGCGATTGAAGCGCTAATCACAGAGAAAACACGTGGTTTCGTCCTGTCTAATCCCGGCAATCCTTCAGGATCGGTCTACAGTGCCGAAGAGGTTCGTATGATCGCGGATATTGCCAGGGATCGGAATCTATTCATTATTGCGGATGAGGTGTACCGGGAATTTTGTTACGACGGTAAAACGGCGACAAGTTTCGGTTCGATGACCGACGTGCTCGACCGCGTCATCCTGATCGACAGTGTTTCCAAGCGTTTTTCAGCCTGCGGAGCGAGAATCGGTTCGCTGATAAGCAAGAATAAAGAAGTCATGACAGCCGCGCTCAAACTCGGCCAGGCCCGTCTGTGTGTGCCTACTTTGGAGATGATTGGTGCCAAGGCTCTCTTTGATCTGGATCCTGACTATTTCATTCCCATTCGTGAGGAATATGAAAAGAGAAGAAACATCATGATTGAGGCGCTTCAGGGCATGGAGGGTGTCTTATGCGAGACGCCTGGCGGCGCCTTTTACGCGACTGCCAGACTGCCGGTTGATGATGCGGAAGCGTTCGCGATCTGGCTCTTGACAGACTTCGAGCTCGATGGCAAAACGGTCATGGTCGCGCCTGTGGAAAATTTCTACCAGACGCCTGGTATGGGACGGGATGAAGTGCGGGTTGCCTATGTGCTCAAGGCTGAGGACATCGAGGAAGCCATGCGGGTTCTCAAGGCTGCCCTGGAGGTTTATCCCGGCCGAAAAGCGTAGGTCTTCGTCCCAG
>JAAZFK010000291.1 GCA_012511735.1 Clostridiaceae bacterium
AAAGTCGACGGCAAAGGCCGAGGCGTAAAAATCCTCCGACAGTTGATCCAGCCATGATTGTTTGACACCACCCTGGTCACTGACCAGATCCTCCCTGATCCAAAGCGCATTGGCAATCCGCTCTACCGTATCGTCCCCGTCAAGCGTCATCAAGGCGTAGAGCTTTCGCAGTTGCTCCCCCATCCTGGCATCTGCGTCTGTCTCCAAAAAGGCTCGCAGATCCGTCTTGGTCGTACCGGCAGCTCCGGCCTCCAGCATGGCCAGCCCATAGTAGAGGCTGACAGGTGAATAGAGGGTGTTGGTTCCGTCAAAGGCCTGAAGGGCGACACCGGAGGTCTTCCCCGCGAAGGCCCAGAGTGAATCTCTGAAGGCTTCCGATAAGTCAAAATAGCCGACGTCTTCCTCAATCGTCCCCGGTGATGCCAAAGACAAGGCATGCGTGTCTTTATTTGCCGGTTCCGCCGGCCCGCACCCCAGGGGGATCATCAATAAAACAATGGCCGTGAGTATCAATGCCACAGCTTTCTTCGTGTTCATAAGCCTGCCCCTTTCGAACAATCTCTTACTTCCTATAACGTCAGAGAGGGGATAAGGTTACATATTAGTTGGTTTGAATTGTTTGGGAAAATCAGGCATCCGGGTCGACCCAGACAAGCGGCTCTTTTTGGCTTGCAGGCTGGGGAATGAAGAGAGGCCCCTGGGGGATCCTGATCCGGATCATGATGGCGGGGACTCGCGATCTTCTGGCCCTTTTTGCCGTAAGCTCGATGTCTCCGTGCTCAGGGCAAACCCCCGCAGCGAACCAGCTCTTGCCGGGATTGATCTCAAGCCAGTCGCCCGAGACCGGGCGACCACAGGCGGGGCAGGCATAAGAACGGTTGCGAAGGTACTCGGTTACCTGGACATCCTTGCCCAGTTCCACCCGTTCCTCCAATTGCCTGTTGAGGAAGGGGTCGTATACAAAGCCTCCCAGCAGGGAAGCGGGCGTTCCACCGGCCTCCTGTTCAGGCTTGAGCGTAGTTTGCAGAATACGGGCCGCGTAAAGGGCATCCGAAAGCGCCTCGTGAAAGGGCAGGTCCTTCTCCATCCTCAGGAAGTCCAGCGCGTATTCAATGGATCGCTGGTTGCCCCGGGTGGTTCCTTCAGCGAAATTGGAAAAGACGGCCTGGACATTGAGCGCGCCGAAGGCAGGAATTGGATTCATGGCGTGGAAGACCAGGTTGGAGAGGAGGACATCGGGATCGGATGTGCCCCAGGAAGCGAAAACAGGATCCTCTCCCGCGAAATCAAAAAGATCGGCCGCCACCGATGCAAAAGGCTTGCCTTCCCCCAGGCTCTGCTGGGTCCTGCCGGTCACCTGGGCAATATGATATTGAAGCTGTGTGTAGAGCTGGGGCCGGACGCGCCTGTGAAAGGTTTCCACGGGTGCCAGCCGGTCATCCAGCTTGACGGCCCCGATCTCAATAATTTCAAAGGGCATTTTCGCGGCCAGCTCAGGATCGACCTTCAGTTTGCGAGAGGCCGTATTCCATTCCAGATCGATGACAATGAGGTTGCGCATGGAGCCTAACGGGCCTTGGCGGATCCAAAAGCGCCTTTGACCTTGTCGAAGAAGGATTTGCGGCGCTCGTAGTTCTGCTCGGTGCAACTGTCGTCGAACTTCTGCAGGAGTTCTTTCTGTTCCGGGGTCAGCTTACGCGGCACCTCAATGATCACCTTGACCTGGTGATCCCCACGCGCGGACGGGCGGTTGATGTAGGGAATCCCTTTGCCCCGCAAAGTGTAGACATCGCCGGACTGGGTACCCTCCCGCAACTTGAAGCTGGCGGGACCGTCGATGGTGGGCACCTCAATCTCGGAACCCAGTACCGCCTGGGCGTAAGTGATGGGCAGCTCACTGAAGGTACGGTTGCCCTGGCGGGTGAAAATGGGATGGGGCCTGATAAAAATCTGGATGTAGAGGTCACCGTAAGGTCCGCCGTTGCGGCCGGGTTCCCCTTCACCCCTCAGCGTCAGCATCTCCCCGTCATCAATGCCCGCCGGCACGGTGACCAGCAACTTCTTGTCCTGCATGATCACACCTTCACCGTTACAACGGCTGCAGGGGTCGTCAATGATCTGGCCTGTGCCGCCGCAGCGGGAGCAGGACCGGGTGGTCATGACCTGACCGAAGAGGGTCTGCTGTTGGGTGTACTCCTGGCCCGAACCGTCACAGACAGGACAGATGGTCGGATCCGATCCGTCCGCGGTTCCCTTGCCCTTGCACTGGGGGCAGCGCTCTGCTTTTGTGATGGTAATTTCGCGTTCAGTACCGAAAGCGGCTTCCATGAAGTCCAGATTCATCCGGTAACGAAGATTGGCACCTCTGGCCGGACCCGTCCTCCGGCGCGCCGTTTGACCCTGCTGGCCAAAGCCGCCGAAGCCGCCGAAGCCGCCGAAGCTGCCAAAGAGAGTTGAGAAAAGGTCGTCCAGATTGATATCGTAGGCAGCCTGATGACCGGCGCCGAAAGATTCGTCGACACCGGCAAAGCCCAACTGATCGTAGTTGGACCGTTTCTCGGCGTCTGACAGGATCTCATAGGCTTCATTGGCTTCCTTGAACTTGGCTTCAGCGTCCTTATCATCCGGATTGACATCGGGATGATATTTCTTCGCCAGCTTCCAAAAGGCCTTCTTGATCGTGCTGTCATCCGCGTCGCGCGGAACACCGAGTACTTCGTAATAATCGCGTTTTGCCGCCACTTGATCCTCCATGGTCTTGCCGACCGCTTCCCATCTTACCACTTCAGCTCCGGGAGGAGCGGGCGCCTCAAGACGCCCGCT
>JAAZFK010000292.1 GCA_012511735.1 Clostridiaceae bacterium
GTGTCATGCTACATTGTCATTCGCCTGCTGTCGCAGGCATAAGTCCTCGCTCTGTCCACGAGATAGAGCCATTAGTCCAGGAGGAGGGTTAAAACTATCCATGGCTAAAAAATATGAACTTTTGTATGTCCTGAACGGCACCCTGCCCGCCGATGAGCTGCGCGCCCAGATGAACCGGGTCAAAGCCGTCGTCGAGGCCTCGGCGGAGATCCTTGAGGTAACCGAGTGGGGAAGGCGTCGCCTGGCTTATGAGATCCAGGATCTGCGCGAAGGCTATTATGTCATTGTGCATTTCAACGCTGAGCCTGACGCGCCCAGGGAGATTGAGCGGTTGCTGCGCATCGCTGATTACGTGCTCCGTTATCTGATCGTCGTGGCAGAGGGTACCTTCATGCCGGCGGCACGCCGTTCGGTTGAAGAAGAAGGCGAGGAGGCGGCGCTAACGCAAGTGCCCGCTGAGCTTGAGACCCTGCAGGAAGTGAAAGAAGAGACTGTAGAGGAAGTCGAAGCGGAAGCAGTTGTAACTGAAAAAGCCGCTGAAGAAGAAGTCGAACCGGAAGCCCAAACTGTAGAAGAGGCAACGCCGGAAGAGGTCGAGCAGACACCGGTAGAGCCGGAAAGGACCGAAGAATGAACAAAGCAATCCTGATGGGGAGGCTGGTGCGTGATCCGGAGATCCGGACAACACAAAGCGGCATCTCCGTGTGCAATTTCACCGTTGCCTGTGACCGCCGCTCGCGCTCAGCCGACGGACAAAGACAAAACACCGCTGATTTCATTCCCTGTGTCGCCTGGCGTCAGCAGGCTGAATTCATCACCAAGTATTTTTACAAGGGCGATCGAATCCTGCTCACGGGTACCATCCAGCCCAGAAGCTGGGAGGACCAATCAGGCCAGCGCCGGTACACCACCGAAGTGATCGTGGATGAGGTTGAATTCTGCGAATCGCGACGGGGTGACAGGCAGGTCGACGTCGATGAAGGTCACAGGGAATACGCCGCGACCACCCCGGTCGAAAGCGGTGGCGATGATTTCCTGGCTGCGCCTGACGACGATGACACGGCGCTCCCCTTTGATTTTTAAGTAAACTGATCTCGTTTTAAGGAGTTAAAAAATGGCAGATACAAGAAGACGCGGAAGCTATCAGGGCCAGAAACGTTACGGCCGTAAAAAATATTGTGTGTTTTGCGCTGACCATGTCGACGTGATTGACTACAAGGACGTCAACACGCTCCAGCGCTATCTGGCGGAGAACTTCAAGATTCTTCCCCGCCGCATGACCGGTACCTGCGCCCGCCACCAGCGCGCGCTGACGACCGCCATCCTGCGATCCCGGCAAGTTGCCCTGATCCCTTACAAGGCGGAATAAGACAAGAAGGAATTCTTGCGCTGATGACCTCCTGCCGCGCTTTTGATCAAGTGGCAGGAGGTTTTTTTATTCCCCGGATCCGCTCCTGGCAGCCGGGCCCGTATGCTAAAATAACAAACACATTGAATAGAATTGGAGATTACGCATGAAAGTACTCTTGCTGGAGGGTGTCAAGGGACTTGGCCAGGCTGGGGAGCTGGTTGAGGTCAAGCCAGGTTACGCCCGCAATTTTCTCTTTCGCCGCAATCTGGCAGTTGAAGTGACCAAGGACAACCTGAACGTGGTCGAGATGAAGCAGGCGGCCAGACAAAGAACCAAAGAAGAAGAACTGGCCCGGGCCCGGGAGATCGCCGATGCCATCAGCGGACAGCGGTTTACTTATTCGGCCAAAGCCGGTACCGCAGGCCGCCTTTACGGGACAGTGACCAATCAGAATATCGCAGACCTGCTGAGGGAAGCGGGTTATGAGCTGGATAAGCGTGAAATCACGGTGAGTGAGGCGATCAAAACGGTGGGAAGCCACCAGGTGACCGTCCGTCTGCATCCGGAAGTCTCGGTGACCTTCGCGCTGGATGTCAAGGCAGACCTTTAATGGCAAACGGTCTTCCTGAACAGCCCGCAGCTTCCGGCTCCCTGTCCGACCGGTTAAGGGGGAAGACGCTTCCCCATAATATCGGCGCGGAGCAATCGGTGCTGGGCTGCGCCATGATGCGTTTGGAATCCCTGGCCGCCATGATGGCCGGCATCCGCAAGGAAGACTTCTACGAGCCCCGGCATCAGCTTATCTATGAGGCCATCGCGGCCCTCAACGAAAACCAGAAGCCCTGCGATATCCTGACAGTGACCAACCAATTGATCGCCAGCGGGACGATCGGACGGGCCGGCGGACGCGAATACGTGGCGGCTCTGCCGGGCTCAGTCCCCTTCGCCTCCAATTACCCCGTCTACATCGACATGGTGCGCGATCTGTCGGTCAAGCGCCGGATGATCCTGTCACTTGATGGTGTCATCGATCTTTGTTTCAACTCAGATCACGAAGCAGAGCAGCTGATTGAGCTTGCCGCCCAGCGGATCATGCATATCCGGGAAGAGGGGGAGAGCACAGGCCTGGTGCCCATCGGAGAGATTCTGGGAGCCAGGATCAACGAACTGGGAGCCATCGCCCGGGGCGAACGCCCCCAACCGGTTCAAATCGGCTTTCCCAGTCTTAACCGGGTCCTGGGCGGTCTTCGCAAGGGTGGGCTCTACATCCTGGCTTCTCGACCCGGCGTCGGTAAATCAGCACTCTCGCTCAATATTGCCCATAACGCGGCCTACCACCGCGAGGCGGTCGTGGCCGTCTTTTCACTGGAAATGAGCAAAGAAGAAGTGGCCATGAGACTTTTGTCCTCCAAGACCATGATGTCTTTCCAACAGCTTGAAACGCTGGACGCCAAGGACAAGGAAGCCTGGGACATGATCGCCAAAGGCCTGGGTGATCTCTACGGGGTTCCTATTTACATCGATGACCGGTCCTCCATCAATGTGGTCGAGATTCACGCCCGCTGCAGGCAGCTGCAGTTGCAAAGACAGAAACTGGACCTGGTGGTGGTTGACTACCTGCAGCTGATGGGAACCGCGACCAGTCGCTCCCGGGCTGAAAACAGACAACAGCAGATCGCTGAGATCTCCCGGATGCTGAAAATCATGGCCCGGGATCTGGAAGTCCCGGTGCTGGCCCTCTCACAGCTTTCACGCGAAGTCGACCGCGCCGGCCGCAGGCCACGTCTGGCCGACCTGCGTGAATCCGGTGCCATCGAACAGGACGCCGACGTCGTCATGTTCCTCCACGATCCCAATCGGCAGGAAGAGGAAGCCTCCTACATGCAGGAGACCAGTGAGATTGATCTGATCATCGAGAAAAACCGCCAGGGTGAACGGGTGACCGTGTCGCTGGACTGGAACCCCCGGACCCTGACATTTACAGAAACTTATTACGGCGGTACGCCTGAACCGCCTCCGCCTCCTGCCGGATCATGAAGATCCCACGGGTCGTTTTTCGCCTCTTTGAGACTATCTCGGATACCTGTGAACGCGAGGACTTAATCCCGCATGAAAGCCTGGTTCTCGCGGGGGTCTCGGGTGGTGTCGACTCCATGTTTCTTCTGGCTTTTCTGCAATTCTACCGCGCCAAAACTCCTTTTGATCTTGTGGCCTGTCATCTGAACCACGGTATCCGTGAGCGGGAGGCCGACTTTGACGAGGAACTGGTGACCTCCTATTGTCAATCCCATGGGATTCCTCTTATTTCTGTTAAAGTCCGGGTGCCCGATTACGCGAAAGAGCGAAAGATTGGCTTGGAGGAGGCGGGTCGTCTGCTCCGCAGGCAAGCTTTTGAAGAGACCGCCGCCCGCCGTCTGGAGCAAAAGAACTATCCCGGCGGCTTCAGGATCGCCCTGGCCCACCATCTGGACGACCGGGCCGAGAGCATCCTGATGCATCTGGGACGGGGATCGGGCCTGCAGGGCCTGGTAGGCATCCGTTACCTGGACGACCCCTACATCCGGCCACTTCTTGATGTCCGGAACAGGGAGCTGGTGGAAGCCGCCCGCGCGCTCGATCTGCCCTGGAGAGAGGATGCCTCCAATTTGTCCCGGGAATTCTTAAGAAACCGGATCCGCCTGGATCTTATGCCTTGTTGGCAGGAGGTGCTGGGCTACGATCCGGCGCCCCTCCTGGTCCGGCTGGGGGATTTGGCGCAAGGGGACGACCGGGCCCTGTCCGATCTGGCGTCGGAAAATCTTGCCCGTTTGTGCCTGCCGGACGGCAGTCTCTCACTGGCGGGGCTTGTCACCCAGCCGCAGGCTTTGGTCTCAAGGATTCTGAATCAGTACTATGATCGGACGGAGAGCGCTTCTTTGAGCCATGCTCAGCTGGAGGCGCTTGTCGAACTCCTTGGGGCGGTCAGTTTTGGAAAGAAAAAAGAAGCGCGTCTCTCGCTTCCCGGGGGGATTACAGCCCTCTTGCGTGATGGCCGCTTATGGCTTCAAAAAGAATCAGTGAAAGAAGACAGGGGAGACCCTGAGGAATCAGGAGGAAAATGAGTATGAATCAAGAGATGTTGACCCGTTATGCAGAGGTCCTTGTCACGGTCGGAATCAATCTGCAAGAAGGAGACCTGGTCCAGTTGAATGGCGATACAGACTCGCTCCCGCTCATCCGCGAGATCGTCAGGTCCTGCTGGAAGGCCGGCGCCAGGGACGTGATCACTGAACTGAGCGACGACATGATCCGGCTGGCGAAATTTGAAGACGCGGAGGATCGCTATCTTGATTACTTTCCGGCCTTTCGCGCCGACTACGAGGAAGAGAAGCTGAAGGCTAAGTACCACCGGATCCACGTCAGCGCGCCATCACTTGATCTGTTCGCCCACATTGACCAGCAAAAAATCCAGACCGCGCAAAGAGCTGCCCTGACGGCAACGGAGCATCTTGACAAGTACATGGATCCTGGTGATATCAAATGGACAGTCGCCGCCTGCCCCTCGGTTCGCTGGGCCAGGGAGCTTTTCCCCGATCTTGGGGATGACCAGGCGCTGGCCAGGCTGTGGGAACTGGTTTTCCAGATCTGCCGG
This sequence comes from Clostridiaceae bacterium, assembly GCA_012511735.1. Lineage (GTDB taxonomy): Bacteria > Bacillota > Clostridia > Saccharofermentanales > DTU023 > UBA4923. Next base: position 4,983 of record JAAZFK010000292.1, read on the forward strand.
CTGGACAATGAGGATCCGGTCCAGGCCTGGAAAGAGCACGACCGCGCGCTCAAGGCCCGTGAGTCATGGCTGGATAGTCACGATTTTGATTACCTCCACTATCAGGGACCCGGCACGGATCTGGTCTGTTATCTGGCGGAGGGACATAAGTGGATCGGAGGTTCCTCCACGACACCGGATGGGGTGGACTACATGGCCAATATGCCGACCGAGGAACTTTTCACTACCCCCCATGCGCTCAAGGTAGACGGCAACATCCGCTCCACCAAGCCCCTTTCCGTCATGGGGAAAATCGTTGAGGACTTTGGCTTTACCTTCAAGGACGGCCGGGTCACCGATTTCCATGCCGGCAAAAATGCTGAGGTGCTGGAGACGCTGCTCGACATGGATGAAGGGGCGCGCAGGCTGGGTGAAGCCGCCCTGGTGCCTGATTCATCGCCCGTCTCCCAGTCGGGTCTGCTCTTCAAGACCACCCTGTTCGATGAGAATGCCTCCTGCCATTTCGCCCTGGGGCAGGCTTATGCCGAGGCAATCATGGGCGGGGCGGCCATGACGGAGGAGGAACGCAGGGCGCGGGGCTCCAACAAATCCATGATCCATATTGATTTCATGGTTGGTGGTCCAGACCTGGACATCATCGGCTACAAAAAGGACGGCAGCGCTCTGCCTGTTTTACGCAAGGGTGAATGGGCCTTCTGACCTGTCACATGTGTCGCTTTTGGTACTGAATCAGCAGACCCTGTGATAGAATGCTAATGGATTATGGGGAGGTCTTGTCCTCCCTTCGGATTTTCCGGCCGGGCCGGAAATCTTCCAGACTCTCGGGTTGACAAAGAGGAGGAAAAGGTAAGATGGCATTTGTTGAAAAGAAGGTTGATCACAGATTGGTGTCCCGCGAGGAGATTGATCTTTTCGTGGAACGCCTTGGTAAGCAGATAGCTTCGGATTACAAGGGCAAAGAACTTTATCTGATCTGTGTGCTCAAGGGTTCCTTCATGTTTATGGCTGACTTGATCCGCCATATCGACCTCCCTTGTGAGATCGACTTTATGTCGGTTTCAAGCTATGCCGGGGAAAAGAGCACCGGCATCGTCAAGATCAACAAGGACCTGGACAAAAACATCTCCGGCCGTCACGTGCTGATCGTAGAGGATATTGTCGATACAGGAGTTACCCTCAACCATCTGATGAACCTGCTGTCTACCAGAAATCCTGCCAGCCTGCGCATCGTCACCGCCTTTGATAAACCGTCGAGGCGCCAGATTGATATCGATGTCGACTACATCGGGATGGAGATTCCCAATGAATTCATCGTGGGCTACGGGCTGGATTTGGATGGCTATTACAGGAACCTTCCCGACGTGGAGGTGCTGGCGGCGGACTAACGGCCCGCATAGACTGGAATTACGAGATACAGGAAACGATAAAAAGGCATGAACGCACCCGAACAACGAAAATTTGGCGGCTTTTCTTTCTACATCATTCTTATGATTGTGATCCTGGCGGTCACTTTCATGATGTCGCGTGGCGACCGGTCCAAGGACGCCACTCTCTTTGACGTCGAGCAGATGATCAGGAGCGGCGTCGTCGAGACCGTCACCATCGATGGAGCCACCTTAAACCTGAAAATGACTGAAGCCGCAGTTCAGGCAGGTGAGCCTTCAAGTGTCAAGAAGGATATCCCTGCCGATTCTGTCGACAGCTACCTGGAGATCCTCCGTCTGGCCAAGGCGGAAGGGCATATTCAGGCTTTCGATTACAACCGGCCGACTGATTTCGGCGGCATCCTCAATGGCATCATCATGTTGCTCATGATGGTTTCCCTGGGGGCTTTCGTCTTTATCTCCTATGCCAGACGTGACGGCGATGGCAAGACTGCCCTGTCCTTTGGCAAGAGCCGGGCCACCCTGGCGGATCCCAATCAGATCCAGGTCACCTTCGATGATGTCGCGGGCGCCGAGGAAGAAAAGGACGAGCTTCAGGAAGTCGTTGAATTCCTGAAGAACCCCAAAAAATATTCCAGCCTGGGCGCCAAGATCCCCAAGGGGATCCTGCTGGTGGGGCCTCCCGGTACGGGTAAGACCCTGTTGGCGAGAGCGGTCGCGGGCGAGGCCAAGGTTCCCTTCTTCTCCATCAGCGGATCCGACTTTGTTGAGATGTTTGTCGGAGTCGGCGCGTCGCGTGTCCGAAACCTCTTCCTGAATGCCAAGAAAAAAGCCCCCTGCATCGTTTTCATCGATGAGATTGACGCTGTGGGCCGGCATCGAGGTGCAGGACTGGGTGGGGGCCATGACGAACGCGAGCAGACCCTTAACCAGCTTCTGGTTGAGATGGATGGGTTCGGCCCCAATGAAGGCGTAATCGTGCTGGCCGCGACTAACCGGCCGGACATTCTGGACAACGCGCTTTTGCGCCCCGGACGTTTCGATCGCCGCATTGTGGTCATGCGCCCTGACCTGAAAGGCCGTGAGGCCATCCTGCACGTTCACGCCAAGGACAAACCCCTGGCGGAGGATGTTGACCTGGCGGAAATCGCCAA
>JAAZFK010000293.1 GCA_012511735.1 Clostridiaceae bacterium
GACCTACAGCGGTTGGGGCACCGAGCTGGAGCTGGCCATTCTCCGGACCCTGATGGAAAAACAGGGCGCGGACTACAGCCAGGTAAGGATCATCAACCAGTCGGCGGGCAACTACATCGCCAGCATGGAGTTGGAGGCCGATTTCGCCTGGATCTATTATGGCTGGGATGGTGTCAACTGCGACCTGCAGGATTATCCCATTGATTTCATCCCCCTGCAGTCCATTGAGCCGGATCTGGACTTTTACTCGCCCCTCATCATTACCAACGAGAAGACCCTTGCGGAACGGCCGGATCTGATCAGACGCTTTCTCAAGGCGACGCAAAGAGGCTATCTGGACGCCATGGAAGATCCTCAGGGAGCGGTTGACAGTCTCCTCAACGCCGCGCCCGGTCTGGATCCGGAGCTTCTGCTGGCAAGCCAGCTCTATCTCAATGATCACTACGTCGATGACGCGGCTTATTGGGGAGCCATGAGCGGGCAAACCTGGATCCGCTTCGCGGGCTGGATGGATCAGCATCAGTTGCTGGACCGGCCCATTGATGTGCTCAAAGCTTTTGACACCTCCTTTTTACCGGGAGCAGAAGATGGCTGACGAGCGTATTGTCTTATCCGGTCAAGGCATCCATAAGAGCTATGGTCAGGAGCTCATTCTTTATGACGTCAATTTGGAACTGGGACAGGGAGAGTTGGTTTCCATTCTCGGTCAGAGCGGCTCGGGCAAGACCACCCTCTTCAATGTCTTGACGGGACTTGACCGTCAGGAGAAGGGGACGGTTGTCCGGACGGCCAGGATCGGCTACATGCTGCAAAAGGACATGCTGCTGCCCTGGAAACGCCTGATCGATAATGTGGCGCTTCCCCTGGTGCTTTCGGGAACCAGAAAGAAGGAAGCCAGGGAAGCGGCGGCTTCCTACTTTGAAGACTTTGGCCTGGAGGGCTTGGAATACCGCTATCCGGCCAGAGTTTCAGGCGGTCAGCGGCGACGGGCGGCTTTTTTGCGCACCTACCTTTATTCGCGCAACCTGATGCTACTGGATGAGCCCTTCACAGGGCTTGACGCCATCACCCGCGGTCAGCTTTATCAATGGCTGCTTGACCACAAGGAGAAGCTGGGCCTTTCCATCCTGCTGATTACCCACGATGTAGAGGAAGCCTTGCGCTTGTCAGACCGGATCTATGTTCTGTCTCAAGGGCCTCCGTCAACGCTCTGGCCGTCCCTTGATGGCCTGAAGGGACAAAAAGGCGGCGAAGAGAAGCTCCGGCAGGAAATCCACCGCCGGCTCTTCGCGCGTATAGAAGAACCCGTCCACCCGGATCGCTTGTGATAACATCAGAGAGTACAAAAGACAAAAACTGACAGGGGCAGGATTTGATTGTGGACGCGCGTGACAGACAGGGAAATGGCGATCATTCCGGAAGGCGACCAGGAAACCGGGTGAAAAAACAAAGCCCGCAGGCGAGAAGGAAAACCGGAACGGCAGGACCCGCGAGAAGGGCGCAAAGAACCAACCCGGGAGGGGAGCCGCCCCTTTTCAATAAGAGACTGAAACGTATCTACCTTGCCCTCGCAGGCCTCATGATCGTCTTCATCGTCTTATTTTCCTTCTTGATCAAAGGCAGGATCAACCATATCCTGGGCATGGGCAATGACGACCGCCGACCCGATTACGAGGTCTTCCCCTATCACTCCTTTCAGGCGCAGGCGCATGAAGAGGAGGACGACCCGGATGGGACCTGGCCGGATCTGGAAGACGAGGAGATGGGCAATCTGCCCCCTGTCCCCGGAGTGCCGGCTCCACCGGCTCAAGTCCCGGGCGCTGTCACGCAGGCAACGACGACGAGCGAGTCTCTGACAGAAAATAGTATTGAGACGGTCACGACGACTGAAAGCCCGGAGACGGAGAGTACAATCGAACCGCCTGCTGAGCAGGATGTGACTCAAAGTCCGGATAACGGCGAGGAAGGTGACCCAACTCCGACACCCGATGGCAAGGGGGATGATGACCAGGATGACCAGGGCCCGGAAGATGAAAACCCGGATACGCTGCCGGAGGGAGACGGGAACAAGGATGATAATCCCGAACCGCCACCCGAAAATGAAGATGGATAACAAACGATTGATATAAGTGAGGCGAAGACTCACGGGAGGACACCATGTCAGAAAAAGTAAAGGGACTTAAAACAGGGATGAAAGTCTTGATCGCCATCCTGGTGATCGCCGTCGCAGTGGCGGCTCTCTTCATCTCCTACCATAACCGTTTCGTCCGGGCCGATGAATCGATCAACCAGGCCTGGGCTCAGGTAGAGACCCAGTATCAAAGAAGAGCGGATCTGATTCCCAATCTGGTCGAGACCGTCAAAGGCTACGCCGCCCATGAAGAAAGTGTCTTGATGGAGATCACGGGGATGAGGTCGCGGTACGACCAGGCATCGACACCTGAGGAGTACGAGCAGGTGGACCAGGACTTTCAGCGGGCCATCAACATCGTTGTTGAGGCTTACCCTGAGCTGAAAGCAAATGAGAACTTCCTGGCACTGCAGGCTGAGCTTGCGGGAACGGAGAACCGGATCGCGGTCGCCCGCCGTGACTTCAATGATGTGGTCGCGGGTTACAACCGGTCCGTCCGGACCTTCCCGGGCAACTTTTTTGCCGGTATGTACGGATTCGGTGTGCGGGACATGTTTGAAGCCCAGCCCGGGACGGAAACGGCTCCAAGCATCAGCTTCTGACCGATAAAGGGTTGGCATGGCCACAAAGAAAGTATTCCGCTTGAGGAAGACCCGCCGGGCGCCTTTGGCGCTGGTTCTGCTGGTTTTGTTCGCCTTCCCCTTTTTGGCGGGCTTTCGGGTGCCTGCCAATCCGGGTCATGATTTCGCTTTTGATACGACCGGAACACTTTCGGCCGAGACCCGTGAGACCATCCGCCAGGTCAATGCGCAGATTGCCGGTACGGGAGCCCAGATTGCGGTGTGCATGATTCCAAGTCTGGATGGCGACAGCCTGGAAGATGCAGCGCTTGATACCTTCAGGAGCTGGGGGATCGGCGACCGGTCCAAAAACAATGGTGTCCTCCTCCTGATCGCCAAAGAAGACCGCAAGCTCAGGATAGAAGTGGGCTATGGCCTGGAGGGGGCAATCCCGGACAGCGTGGCTGACCGGATCATTCGGAATGTCATTGCCCCTGATTTTCGTGAGGAGGATTACGACGGGGGAGTGCTGAATGGCTTCAATGCCATCGTGACGCTGGTCGCAGAGGAATACGATCTGGAAATTGACGCCGAAGGCTACGTGCCCGTCGAGTCCGGCTCAGAGGGATCGTCAGCCTTGGAATACATCGTCTGGGGGATCTTCATTCTTTTCTTCCTCTTCAGTTATTTCGGCCGGTTTTTCAGATTTTCCTCCACGGGCGGAGGCGGAAGCCGGTGGACGGGCGGTGGTTGGTCCGGTGGGGGGGGTTCTTCCGGTGGAGGCGGCTTTGGCGGGGGATCCTCGGGAGGCGGCGGCGCCTCAGGAGGGTGGTAATCGATGGCTGAATATTCGGATCTGGTTGTTCTGACAATTGATGATTTGGAACGCAATCTGGGGCGGTCAAAGTTCCGGGAGTTCGTCACCCGGTCAGAAAAGCGATTTACCGATCAGGTCAATCTGGTCGCCGATCATATCCTCAATAACCGTGGGATCCGGGCCATCTTTGTGTCGGGGCCTACTTCTTCAGGCAAGACCACTTCTTCCATGCTCATGTCCAAGCGGTTGACGGAGGCGGGCTTGCGAACCTTCCACCTCGAACTGGATGATTATTACCGGCCGCAAAGACTTCGCTTCGATGACGAGGGGCGACCCGACTACGAAAGCATCGACACCATCGATCTGGACCTGCTGGGCGATGACCTGGAGCGCTTGTTCGATAATCAGGAAGTGGCCATTCCCACCTTTAATTTCAAAGATAGAGAACGGCTTTATCTGCCTGAAAAGAAACTCAAACTCACGGATGGCGATGTGTTGCTGGTGGAAGGCCTGCACGGTCTTTCAAATGTGATCATGGACAAGTTGCCTGAGGAAAGACGGGTCAGCTACTTCATCCTGCCCCATGCCAGGGTGCTGTCCGACCGGCGTATGCTCTCCGGAAGTGACATCCGTATTCTGCGCCGGATCAGCCGGGACGTGCAGCATCGTGGAGCGACCGCCATCGACACGATTGACTACTGGCCCATGATTGACCGGGCGGAAAGCGACTTCATTCCCCGCTATCTGGAAGCGGCGGATTTTTACATTAACTCAATATTGCTTTATGAATTCATGGTGGTCGGGCCAATGGCCCGGGTCGAGATTGAACGTTCACTGGAGCGATTTTTCAAGGGTGAATTACCTCCCTCTTCATACACCAACAATCCTTCCGGTCACTCCGATCTTAAAAGAGCCATCAACGAGGCGGTCCGCCTCTCAGCTGTTTGCGAGCAACTGCCCGCAGTTGACCCCTCCTATGTGCCTGATGACTCCATCCTGCAGGAATTCCTCTGATTTTGAAGTCTTCTCCGCAGGTCACGGCCCTGCGGAAGCTCTCGGTAACGGTTGACACTACGGCTTCCCCTCCTTGGTTTTATCATGGACGAAGCATGGTAAAGCAAGCTGCGCCGAAAGGCATACCGAATGGAAAGATTGGAGAGATAGGA
>JAAZFK010000294.1 GCA_012511735.1 Clostridiaceae bacterium
GACTCATTGTTGTAAACGCGTCTTTCCTCCGCGTCGAAGCGGACACCTCCCACCCCATTGTCATCCAACCAGTCCTTTAGGGCCATGGCGTCCGTCTCGGGGACTTCGGTCGCGATGGTGACATAGGAAAGAGGCTGATGCCCGGAGAGCTGCTTCTCAAGTCCCCTCCAACCGGTGGCGCGGTCGGTTCTGATCTGGATGAGAATATCCTCAGTCGCTTCTTCATCCAAGTCGAGATGAATGCCGAATTGCCGGACAATATCTCTATCTTCGACCCCGTCTTTTCTGGTGTGTACATCAGCGGGCGTCATTCCTACCCGGAACACGTAGGTGGAGAAGACCAGCGGGTAACCATTTTTATCCAAAATCATGCCCCGGCGTTCCCGGTCTTCTTCAGTCACGAATTGCTGGGCTGCAGCCTTGGCGGCAAGCGACTCACCTTCCGTGATCTGCAATCGGTAAAATCCGCTCGTGACCGCATAAGCAGCGACGATGAAGGCAATCACAATGACAGCCGCTTTAAGATCAAACAGCCATCCGGCTGTTTTTCGGGGAGAATTCCGAGCTCTGTTTCGGCTCAATTGCCTGCTCATTCTTTACCTCTGCCTATCGGTGTCTGCCCGTCGCCCTGGCTTTCAATGGTTTTTGACCCATGTCTCAATCGCGTCCAGCCAGTCGCTATCCGCCAGGACCTGCCGACGGTCCTGCGCCTGGCCGGCATCCTGGCCGCCCTGCTGCAGGAAATGGATGGAAGAAACATAATGGATCTGATCGGATGTCGCCTGCTGCATCCCCAACTGTTCCGCCGCCTGTTCACGTGTGGTCTGTAAGGATACTTTTTTCGCGATCTTGTCTTCGAGAATGCCGTTTTGCTTGTCCAGTTCGGAGATCTGTCGGCGAAGACCGGCATTGATAAAACTCATTTCAGTGATCCTGGCATTGCGCCATACGATGAAGCCCGCCAGGGAAGCAATCGCCAGAAGAAGTGCCGACACCCGCAGGACCGCCCGCGCGTGCATACGGCCCGCTGCCTTATATTGCCTGCGGATCTGAGCCTGCCGCTGAAGCGCCCGCTGCCTGGCCCGTTTCTCCGCCTCAACAACTTCCGGCCGGAGAACAGGTTCCTGGTAGGGATAAGGATCGGTCAGTTGTCGGGCTAAATTGCCATCGTCATAATAAGTCATGACGTCCCCCCTCTGAACTCAAAAGCACGAAGCTTCGCGCTTCTGGCTCTGGCATTGCGTTCAAGTTCCTCTGTTGACGCCGTCAGAGGCCTGGGGGTGAGCTGGTGACCCAGGGATTGCTTGCCGCAAACACAGTGGGGGAAATCACGCGGGCATTCGCAAGGTTCCTGCCAGCGGCGCATGGCCTGTTTGACCATCCGGTCTTCCAGGGAATGAAAGCTGATCAAGGTCAGCCGGCCTCCTTGGGCCATCGTGGAGGGAATTTCCGAGAGTAGATGGGCCAGCTCCTCCTGCTCGCGGTTCACTGCCATCCGGATGGCCTGGAAGGTTTTCCTCGCGGGATTGCCGTCACGGCGTTCACGTGCGGGAACGGCTCCTGCAACAATCTTCGCAAGTTCAAGCGTTCCGGTAATCGGTTTTATTTTCCGCCTCCTGATGATGGCCGCGGCAATGGACGAGGCGTAGCGTTCCTCGCCGTATACTCTCAACAGGTTGGTCAGTTCTTCTTCTGAAATCTCCACCAGCAGCTGGGCCGCCGTAAGGCCCTCTTCCTGGTTCATGCGCATATCAAGCGGTCCGTCATTTAAATAAGAGAAGCCGCGTTCACCCAGGTCCAATTGCGGGGAGCTGACGCCCAGATCCGCCAAAAGCCCGTCGACCGCTCCAATTTCGTCATCAGGCAGCCAATCCGGAAACTGTGAGAAGGTCGCGTGAATCATTTGAAAGCTTCCCTTGGATTTCACGGCTGAAAGCCTGGCGCTGCTCAATTCCAGGGCCCGGGGATCACGATCAGCGGCGTAAAGGCGGCCGCCTGCCCCCAACCTTTCCAGGATCCGCTCACTGTGTCCGCCCGCCCCTGTCGTCAGGTCCAGATATAAGCCGTCCTCTTTAACAGCGAGGGCATCGATCGTCTCCCATAGAAGGACAGGCGAATGGGCTTGCTCATAATCCACGAATGTCATAGCCAGACAGATCCATTTCTGCTAAGGATCCTTCGCGCTCTTGAACCTTATCGAAGAAGGCCTGCGAGCAGATCTCAATTTTGTCGAAGACGTCGATGAAGCAGATCTCTTCCCCGGGCTCCACGC
>JAAZFK010000295.1 GCA_012511735.1 Clostridiaceae bacterium
ACCAGCCAGATGATCAGGAGTACGATGGCAAGCAGGATCAGCAGAGGCGCCAGGTAGACCAGGAAGACCAGGAAATACTGGAGACCCAGGACGATCCCGATCCCGACACGCTGGACGGCATTTTTCATCAGGTAGCCCACATCCGACCATTTCATGGTCTTCCATGTGACTTCCGGCTTGGTGATGGTGGGATCTTTTTCCATCCGGATGGTGATGTCGATCCGGGATTCACGGGTCAGGTTGTCCAACAGCTGTAGCCGGCCCTTGTGGCTTTCCAGCTCCAGGGTCAGCTCGTCAATGCGCGACTGGACCATCAGGGTTTCCTCAACGGTGTCCGCCTTGGCCAACATGGTTCGGTAGTGACTGATCAGGTCTTCAGTCGACCGGATCCGGGTTTGGGTATCGTAATAGGCTTCCGTTACCTCTTCACTGGTGACCGATTTGGATTCCACCTTGGTTACATTTTCCGCTGTGTGATCCATGAAGATGTCAAGTTTCCCGAAAGGCACCGCCACTTTCATGTTGATCCATTTAATGTCGCCCGACGCTTCCTGGTCATAGGAGATGACCCGGCCGCCCAGGCTGAGCGTCAGCGATGCCAGCGACTCGTAGGTCTTGTCGATGTCGGAGCTGCGCAGGGCAAGACTACCGTTCTGGATGAATTTGCGCTCGACCTTGTCCGCGGGAAGCGGGGCTGTCTGGGGACTGTCCGGCGCGATATCCTGGAAGTCATCCTCCACACCGCCCCATTCGTTGCCCGTATCCCATTCACCCGGGGCCTCCTCCCTGGGAGGGGCATAATCTTTAGATGCACTGGCACAACCCACGCCCATCAGGACAACCAGCAGGAGAGCTGTCATCACGATGGCTATTTTGAAGCTCTTTTTCATTCTTTTTCTCCTCTTCCTCTTCCGGGCCCGAACAAGGCGGCCCGCCCTTCATTTTCCTGTCTACCCTTTAAGACGTCAGTCTGTCAAAGAGGTTACCCGGCCTGATCAGGCCTGTCTCGCGGGACCTTTCGGCGCGGGAGCCTTGACGACCGTAATCTCCAGGGTCGCTTCCTGCCGGTTATGAACATTCATTTTGGTGTTGACCGGGATCTTGAGCAGGGTCCCCTTGGGGTAGTCCCGGACCTCCTGGTCGTCCAGGCCGATGGAGAGCAGGCCCCTCAGCACCGTCATGTAGACCTGGCTGTTGGAATAATGAACCGGCAGGCCCTGATCCTTGCCGAGGACCATGTGCATGTAATGAAGATTCTCATCCATGACTACTGCTTTAATTGATTTTTCATCCGTCTGAACCAGCTGATAGACTGTCTCGATCATTCCTCAAATCCTCCAAAATCCAGATGTCCGTCCGTTTGCCTTATTCCAGGCTTCTACCGGAATAACGCTCCAGCTCTTTAAAGAGTTTTTCGTTGTTCTTATAAATCTTTTTATAGATCCCTGTATAGATATCCTCATAGATGGCCACATTCTTCGCGTCCGGCCAGAAGGTTCGTTCCTCGCGGATCATGGCCTGAACGCCCTCCTGGTAGGAATCGAAGAAGCCTGCCCAGACGCCG
>JAAZFK010000326.1 GCA_012511735.1 Clostridiaceae bacterium
AAGCCGTCCGCCATGCAGACGCCATGAGCGATCAGGGGACCGCCGATGCCGTTGCCGTCGGGGTAGGCATAGCCAAGCGCCATGTCCTTGTACGCGATGCGCCGGTCGGGCCGGTGCACGTTATAAATGTAACCGTCTCCATGTGTCAGGAACTCAGGGGCGCAGCGCAGTACCTGTCCGGCGATGTTCTTCATCTGCTCGAGCATTTTGCGGCTGGCCTGAATGGTGGCGTTGCCACCCATGAAGGTGTACTTGGACGCCACAGTGTTCCAGTCGTAGGGGTTGGTCTCGGTATTGGTTTCCTTGATGACCTCGATCATCTCGATGGGTAAATCAAGTTCCTGGGCCGCGATCTGGGCGATGGCGGTCAGCGCCCCCTGACCGTAGTCGATGGCTCCGATCATGATCTTGACGTGTCCGTCACCGGACATCTGCATCACGACCGCTGTCGCGGTGTTGGGCGGCATGGCGGGGGCCTTCTGGATCATGGCGAAGCCTTTGCCCCGGATCTTGCCGGTCTTCCACTCGCGCTGACGATCTTCTTCGCTCTTACGGCCAGTCCAGCCGATCTCCTTGACTACCGCCGACAGGCAGTCGGTGGGGCAGCCGGTGCTGCGGGTCATCAGTTCGCCGGTGACAGTGGTGTCGCCGGGGCGGAGCATGTTCATCATACGGAATTCGTAAGGGTCGATGCCCAGTTTCTGGGACAGAATGTCCATCTGACGCTCGACCGTCCACAGGGTCTCAAGGTGGCCGAAGCCGCGGTAGGCGGTGCTGAACACCTTGTTGGTATAAATGGTATTGGAGACGATGGAGACGTTGTCTACATCATAGGGTCCAAGACCGCCATAAACAGCCGTCTTGCCGACGTTGACGCCGTAGTCGGCGTAAGCGCCGCTGTCCCAGTCGTAGACGATGTCGGACGCCACCATGCTGCCATCCTTCTTGACGCCGGTCTTGATTCTGCCGCGCATACCGGCCCGTGTCGGCAGGTAATTGAATTCCTGCTCCCGGGTCATGCGAAGCTTGACGGGCAAGCCGCCGCTGGCCCTCGACAGGAGGGTGACCAGAGGCTCAAGATGGATGCCGGCTTTGCCGCCGAAACCGCCACCGACGAAAGGAATGTGAACTTCAATGTCCGATTCCTTGACGCCGAAGCTGAATGCCATCAGCTGGCGCAGGGCGAAAGGCGACTGGGCCGAAGTCCAGATCCGGATGCGGTCTGAGTAGGGGTCGGCCTGTACGATGGCCACGTGTGTCTCAAGCGGTACGTGGGCCACGGCGGGCAGTGTGAATTCATTCTCGACCACCAGATCGGCTTCTTCAAATCCCGCTTCAAGATCCCCTTTCAGGCTTTTGTTCAGGCTGGCGATATTGGAGTTTGGCTGAGGGAAGAAGACTCCCTCAATGTGCTTGATCTCGGCGATGTTCTCATGCACCAGGATCTTGGCTTCCAATGCGTCGTCCAGGTTGCGGACGGGCTCCAGCACTTCATATTCAACTTCAATCAGTGAAATCGCCTGTTCGGCGATTGCTTCCGTCGTCGCCGCGACCGCGGCCACCACTTCTCCCTGATAGCGCGTTTCACCCTTGGCGATGGCCAGCTTGTCCTGCATGTAAAGGCCGACCAGAAT
>JAAZFK010000296.1 GCA_012511735.1 Clostridiaceae bacterium
ACATCGCCATTCCCGCCGACTATTTCCATCTGGTGCTCAAGGAACAGGCCGTCATCAACAAGGGCGTCGCCTTCGAGCTGATCGACGAGCTGGAGCAAACAAAAACCGTCTACGAATACCCGGACGGAATCCAGGGGCTGGTCCGCGAGATGAATGTTGACGGGACCACGGAGCCTGCCTTCTTCTCCGGTGAAGGGAGCGGGCGCGACAGGGCGGACCGGCAGGACTACACGGTCAAGTGTGACGTGGCTTTTGCCTTCAACAACCATACGCGCGACATCCGTTACTTCCATAACTCCTCCTGGCTCGAATACGGCGGATCACCTGACCGGGCCGTCCGGTCCGCTTTTGTCTCCGCTTTCGACAATTACCTGAAAAACGAGGGCAAGTACAAGGCCAATGAGGCCAAGATCAACTTCGGCGACATCGAGGAGAGCCTGATCCTGCTGACCAGTTCCTTCTCCACGGTCACCAGTTATGAGAACCAGACCAAGCGCTCCATCAACAACCGTTTCATCCAGCGCTTCATGACGGATCTGATCCGGTCCAAACTCGATATCTGGTTCATTGAGCACAGGGAGGAAGCCATGAAGGCGGCCGACCAGGTCCTGCTCAACCGCAGGAGCCGGGAGAAGGCGGAGAAGACACGCCTGGCCGTCAAGCGCGACCTGATGCAGCAGATCGATGTCTCCAACCGGGTGAAGATGTTCGTCGATTGCCGGACCCAGGAGGTCAGCCGGCGCGAACTCTACATCGTGGAGGGCAACTCGGCGCTGGGCTCGGTCAAGATGGCGCGGGACGCCGAATTCCAGGCCGTCATCCCGGTCCGGGGCAAGATCCTCAATTGCCTCAAAGCCGATTACAACGCCATTTTCAAAAACGACATCATCATGGATCTGATTAAAATTCTGGGCTGCGGGGTGGATATCCCCAAGAAGTACAGCAAGGATGTGCCCCCCTTCGATCTGGACCGGCTCCGCTGGGACAAGGTGATCATCTGCACCGACGCCGACGTGGACGGCTTCCAGATCCGGACCCTGATCCTGGCCATGTTCTACCGGCTGACACCTGAATTGATCCGCAAAAACAAGATCTACATCGCCGAGTCACCCCTCTACGAGATCAGCCACCGGACCCGGCAGCTGGAGAGCAGTTATTTCGCCTACAGCGACCAGGAAAAGAACGAAATCCTGGCCACCCTGGGGGATGGCAAGGTGCATGTGCAGCGGTCCAAGGGCCTGGGTGAGAATGAGCCCGGCATGATGTGGAACACCACCATGAATCCTGACACCCGCCGCCTGATCGCCGTTCTGCCGGAAGACGAAGAGACCATGAAGGCCACCTTCAACCTGCTTTTGGGCGACGACATCCCCGGCCGGCGTCAGCATATCGAGGAGAACGGCCACCTCTACATGGAGATGCTGGATGTCGGCTGATCACACGCCGGGGAATCTGCCGGCCAAAGAAGACAGGGAAGAGGGAACAGGGAAGCGGATGAAGCAGGCGATCGAGAAAAAGATATCCGACACATTATTTGAAAACTACATGCCCTACGCCATGAGCGTCATCGTGTCGAGGGCCATACCGGAGATTGACGGTTTCAAGCCCGCCCACCGCAAGCTCCTCTATACCATGTATAAGATGAACCTGCTGGGCGGCCCCCGGGCCAAGTCGGCCGACGTGGTCGGCCAGACCATGAAACTCAACCCGCACGGGGATCAGGCCATCTACGAGACCATGGTCCGCCTGACCCGGGGCAACGGGTCTCTGCTCCATCCCTGGATTGATTCCAAGGGTAACTTCGGCAGCGTGTCCTCCCGCGACATGCAATACGCCGCCTCCCGTTACACGGAAGTCCGGTTGGACGCCTCCTGCCAGGCCATCTTTACAGGCCTGGACAAGGACGCCGTCGACATGATGGACAACTATTCCGGCACCATGAAGGAGCCGGTCCTCCTGCCTGCCAGCTTCCCCACCATCCTGGTCAACAACAACCAGGGCATCGCAGTGGGCATGGCCAGCAACATCTGCTCATTCAATCTCAAAGAGATCTGTGAAACCACCATGGCCCTGATCCGCGATCCCGAGGCTGACCTGATGGAGACGCTGCCGGCGCCGGACTTCTCCACGGGCGCTTATCTGATCTATGACCGGGAGGAGATGCGCGAGATCTACCGGACGGGGAGGGGCTCCTTCCAGCTGCGGGCGACGGCCGATGTCAACCGCAAGGAGAGGCGGATCGAGTTTAGGGAGATCCCTTATACCACCACCATTGAGACCATCATCGATGAAATTGCCGACGGGATCAAAAAAGGCAAGCTCCGCGACATTGTCTCAGTCCGGGACGAAACAGATCTGAACGGCCTTTGCATTTCCGTGGACTACAAACCATCCGCGGATCCGGATGTGGTGCTGCATCAGCTCTTTGTGTCCACCTCCCTGCAAAATCCTTTTTCCTGCAACTTCAATGTCCTGATTCGGGGCAAACCCCGGTTGCTGGGCGTCCGCCAAGTCCTCCTGGAGTGGCTGGAATGGCGCGGTGACTGCCTCAGGCGTGAGGCGGCCTTTGAAGCGGCCAGGAAGCGGGAAGGACTCCATCTGCTGCGGGGGCTGGAGAAGATCCTGCTCGACATCGATAAGGCCATCGCCGTCATCCGGCTGACCGAGACGGAAAAGGAAGTCATCCCCCGACTGATGGATGCCTTCGACATCGACGACAAGCAGGCCGAGCACGTGGCCGAGATCAGGCTGCGGCATCTGAACCGGGAATACATTCTCAAACGGGTCAGGGACATCGAGCAACTGGAAAAAGAGATCAGCCAGCTGGACCGGCTGGTCAAGAGCCGGGCCAGGATCCAGGACAAGATCGTCCGCCAGCTCAAGGACCTGGCGAAAAATTATGGCCAGGAGCGCAAGACCCGCCTGATCGCTCCGGAGGAAATCGAGATTCCGGAAGAAGAAGAGCTGATCCCGGCTTACAACACCCGCCTCTTCCTGACCGAAGAGGGCTATTTCAAAAAACTTCCCGCGACTTCACTGCGGGGCAACTTCGAAATCAGGGTCAAGGAGGGGGACCGGCTGATCCAGGAGCTGGACTCCAGCAACCACGCGGAGCTCTTGTTCTTCACTGACCGGGCCCAGGTCTACAAGCTGATGGCCTGGGAAGTCGAAGACCACAGGCCCTCTCTTTTGGGCGCCTATACGCCTAATCTGCTGGACCTGGACGAGGGTGAGCGGGTGGTCTTCGTTCATTCGGCCAACGAACCCTTCACCGGAGAATTCCTCCTCTTCTTTGAAAATGGAAAAGGAGTCCGGATCGACGCATCACACTATGAGACCAAACAAAGGCGCCGAAAACTCATCAAGGCTTACGACGACTCTTCGCCGCTTGTTGGCATGGCCTTCCTGCCTCCGGACAGTGACCTTGCCTTCGCCATCCGGTCCAAAAAGAACAAGCTGCTCTACTTTAAGGCCTCCCAAGTGGTCAAAAAGGCCACCCGGACCGCCCAGGGTGCGCAGGTGCTGCGGGCGAGAAACGACAGCCTGACCACGCTCTACAGCCAGGACGACCTGTCCTTCATCCGTGATCTGGATTACTATCGCGTATTGAAGCTACCGACAGCGGGCCGCTACATCCGCGAAGACAGCATGGAGGAGAGACAGCTGAGTCTGGACACGCCTGAAGAAGGTCAATAGGATGCCACTTCTGGAAGCAACCGGCAGGCGGCGCCTGCCCCGCAAAACCCTCTTATGGACGGCCGCGGTCCTTCTTGTTCTTCTGGCGCTCAGCCTGACGCTGGTGATCCTTCTCAAGCCCCGGCTTCCATTCAACCAGGATGATTATCACCAGGCCCTGGAGGCCGGCAAAGACGACAAGGTGCTGGAAATCTACCACGCGCTCCGTTCCATGCGGGCGGATCTGCCGGGCCGCAAGCAGACAGCCCGGATCAAGGCGCTGGAGCTGGAGGCGGCGGCCCTGATCGGGGAGATCGAGGGAGACGCGGCTGAAAAAAGCGACCGGATCATGACGGCCGTGCTGGAGGGTGCCCGGCTTGACGAAGAGGAGCTGGCCTGGATGGACCGCTTCGCCCAGGTCGCCGGCAGACAAATGACGGAAGCGGGCGATGAGGCCATGGACCAATACCTGTCGGGCCGGATTGAGGAAAAGGCTTTCTTCCATTTTGTGGAGGAGATGACCCGGGTCTCCCATCTGGATCGTCAGTTCAAACCGCTCCTCCAGGGGGCTGACCGACTGGCCCTTGTCAGGGAGGGCCTGCTGGAGGCAGACGCGGCTGCCGAGGCCGGCCGGCACGCGGATGAATCCAAACGGATCAGCCAAATTCTCTCCCAGGTCGACCTGGCGGGGCTGGCTGCCCTCTCGGATTACCTGAACGGGCGGCTTGACCGGGCCTGGCTGGCAGATTACGGGATTGAAATCCAACAGATCCGCCATGAAATGGCGCGTGACAGAACCTATGACGCTGTCGGCAGGATCGACCATCTCCTGGACTATTTCCCGGAGGACCAGGAACTCCTGGCTTTTCGCGCCAGGTGTGAAGAAAACAATCCTGAATCGGTCAGGACCTGGTGGGATCCGGTTGAGCATCTGGCCATCAAACCTCTGATCGCGGATCCCGCGCGCGCATTCGACGGCGATCGCTATCAGGAGGCGGCTGACCGGGACCTGCTCTTGAGCTATG
>JAAZFK010000297.1 GCA_012511735.1 Clostridiaceae bacterium
AGCTGGCACTGGGCTGGTGTACTTATAACGGCGACCAGATGTCCATGTACGCCGTCAACGCCTCTCTTGCCAAAACGGTGATCCGGGACATGACCGACACCGCGGCCCGACTCCTGGAAGAAGGACACTCGCCCCTGATCACAGACCCACAAAAAGCCCGGGAGGCGGCTCAGGTCCTCCGGTTCATCCTGTCCCGTCCGGTCTCACCTGAACTCCTGCCGGTCACGGATCAGCAGGATTCACGGCAGCTGACCGAGGATGTGGTGGGGCCCTATGAACTGATTGACTTTTTCCTGTGGCATCTGGTTTTCGAAGGCAAGAAAACCGGATCTGTCCTGGACCTGGCTGGTCAGGCATTCGGCTCCGACTACGGTCGGCAGGAGTTGGCTGGCTGGCTGGGCCGTTTTGTCCGTCGATTCTTTCACAATCAGTTTAAGCGCACTGCTTCGCCTGAAGGCGTTTCGGTTTTCTCTCACCGGCTGGTTCCTCTGACGGCCTGGCAGATGCCGGGCGACGCGTCCGCCTCCCTTTGGCTGGAAGAGATCGAAAACTGGCTGAATGAAACAGATGCATAATCTGAATAATCAACAACTTATCAACATCAGCTCGTCCGATTTTTACTCTTAGCTGACCCGGGAAAGAGAGTAAAGGGCAGATTACCGCCTGCCCAATACTTATCAACAAAGTTATTAACAATTCACACTTTGTATCTCACAAAATGTTGGAAAAATATGGCCGGTCATTTGCCCGCAAGCCCTTAAAAATCAGTCATTTTGGCCTTTCACGGCATCTTCTTTTCTGGTAGGATGTAGAACACGATCGTTTCATATCGGAAGAGGTAACAGGTAACGGGGAAAGGGGACGTATTTTTCTACTATGGCAAGAAGAAGCGCTGATTCGATCTGGACTACTGTCTGTCGACAGACCTTGAGCAAGGAAATCAACCCCCTGACCTACAACACCTGGTTTGCCAATGCCAGGCCCTACATTTCAAGCGAACGTACCTTCGGGCTCTCCGTTCCCAACGAGATTGCCATGGAGTACATCGGACAGCACCGGCAGGAGATCGAAAGAGCCCTGAGAGATACCACCCGGGTCCACTACGACCTCGAGATCGCGGTTCGTCCTGACGGGAGCATCCCCGCCAAAGAAGAAAGGAAAGAAGCGGGTCAGACGGATCTGAACACCAACGGTTCCTTTCAGATCGGCCGGCTCAATCCGGACTATTCTTTTTCCACTTTCATCGTAGGTTCCAGCAACAGCTTCGCCCACGCGGCGTCCGTTGCGGTCGCCTCCATGGAGTCGCCCGGCAACTACAACCCGCTCTTCCTCTATGGCGGATCGGGTCTTGGTAAGACCCACCTGATGCATGCCATCGGCAACCAGGTACGACGGGACTTTCCCCGCAAGCGGGTAGTCTATGTCCAGTCCGAACAATTTGTCAATGAGTTCATCACCTGCATCCAGAAGAACGACTTCGAGGCCTTCCGCAATCATTATCGCCTGGCCGACATGCTGCTGATCGATGACATCCAGTTCATCGAGTCCAAGGAGCGCATGCAGGTTGAATTCTTCTACACCTTCAATGCCCTTTATGAATCAGGCAAGAACATCATCCTGACCTGTGACAAACCGCCCCAGAGCCTGGCCTCGCTGACCGACCGTCTGCGCACCCGTTTCATCAGCGGTCTGACCATCGACATCCAGCCGCCTGATTACGAAACCCGGATGGCCATCCTGAAAAATCTCTGCCGTTCACAGGGCGTCGACATCGCGCCAGAGATCATTGAATACATTGCGGGCAATATTACGTCCAACGTTCGGGAGATCGAGGGCGCCTTCAAGACCATCAGCGCCCTTCAGATGATGGGCGCCGAAATCACGGTTGACCTGGCCCGTCAGGCCCTGCAAAGTGTCATCCAGCCGGGTGCCACCAAGACGCTGGACTTCCCTTTAATCATGGAGATTGTGGCTCATTATTATGGAGTCACCGTTGATGATTTGAAATCACGTCAAAGGAGCCAGGAGATTGTCGAACCCCGGCAGATCGCCATGTACCTTTGCAGAAAAAAATTAAACCGGACCCTGAAAGAGATCGGAGCAGCCTTCGGCGGGAAGAATCACGCCACAGTACTCCACGCCTGTGATAAAATTGCAGAAGGTATTGCCTCGGATCCGGCGCTTTCCGAGACCGTCAGCAATCTTGAAATGCGCTTGCAGTAATGAACAAAGTTATGATCATTTGTTGATAATTCGCTGTTAACACCCTGTTGAACCATTGTGGACAAAAAGCCCGGTGTTGACAAACCGTTTTCTCAACAAATAAGTAACACCCTATCAACGCTTTAATAACAGGCCCAAAGGCCTGGCACAACCTAACAGAAGCCGATTTTTCACACAACTGACACACTTAAGAAGAAGAGGGTGAAATATCTTAGAAGGCAACAGGTAAAGGGGAGGCAGAAAAATGAAACTGACATGCTCAAGAAATCTTCTGGCGGAAGCCATCTCAACTGTCCAGCGAGCCGTTTCCGTGCGATCGACCAATCCCGTGCTCGACGGGATTTTGCTGAAAGCTGATCAGGAACTGGTTTTGACCGGCTACGACAGTGAGACCGGCATCGAATACCGGATGGAGGCTGATATCTCCCAAAAAGGAAGCCTGGTCGTGCCTGCGAAGATTCTGTCCGAGGTTGTCAGGAAACTGTCTGACAATCAGGTTTATCTGGCCGTCAAAGATGAGACGGTGCTGGTCGTGGAAAGCGGCAAGAGTGTCTTCAATATCAGAGGCTACGCCGCGGACCAATATCCCGAGATTGCCTTCGTTGAGGATGAGACAAAAATTGTCCTCAAACAAAATACGCTGAGGCAGATGATCAATCAGACCGGCTTCGCGGTCAGTACAGACCAGAGCCGGCCCATCCTGATGGGCATCAACCTGATTGTTGAAGAAGAAACGCTGACCCTCGTTGCGCTGGACGGCTTTCGCCTGGCGGTGCGCCGGGAACCCATTCCCGGGGTTGAAGCCAACATCAACATCATCATCCCGGCCAAGGCCATGGGCGAGATTGCCAGGATCCTCACGGAAACGGATGATGAGGTTGTGGTGTCGCCCTCCCACAATTACATCATCTTCAGCAGGGACAAGGTTAAGGTCGTCACCCGGCTGATCCGGGGCGAATTCCTCAACTACCGCAGCATCATCCCCCGTGACGCCGATACCAGCATGACCATCGCGCCTGACATCCTTCTTGCGGCCGTGATCCGGGCTTCCATCATGATCGACACCGAGGATCGCAAATTCCCGGTTATTTTCAACACGCCCGACCATGACACCATGACCATTGAATCCAAGACGGACATCGGGACCGCCAGGGAGGAGATCCCGGTCGCCCTTTCCGGAGACAAGGTGGAGATCGATTTCAACCCTCGCTTCTTTATTGAGGCCTTGCGCGAAATCGAGGATGAGCAGATTGTCATGACATTCAGCGGAAGCCTGGGACCCTGTTCGCTTAAACCGGTCAAGGGCGATGAATTTTATTACATGATTCTTCCGCTCCGCCGATAGGCAGTCCATGCGCCTTTGTTCTGTCGAGCTGGTCAATTTCAGAAATTACGAGCGTCTTCAGCTGGCTTTCCCCGGTGGGACGCACATTCTGTTCGGTGAAAACGCCCAGGGCAAGACCAACCTGTTGGAGGCCATTTATCTGTGCACCTGTGCCCGTTCCCACCGGACCGGCAGGGATGACGAGCTGGTCAGGCTGGGCGAGGACTTCTACCGGGCCAGTGTCGGCTTTGTGACCGACCGGGGCCTGCGTGAATCCGTATCGATCGAGTACAGGCGATCGGGCGGCCGTCAGGGCGCTCCCGCGCGCACCATCCTTTACAATGAGCTGGAAATTGATCGGCTGGCCGACATGATGGGCCTTTTTCACGCCATCCTCTTCGCCCCGGAAGACCTCCAGATTGTTAAAAACGGCCCGTCGGAGCGCCGCCGTTTTCTGGATATTCTGATCTCCAGGACTGATCGGACCTATTTTCGTGACTTACAGGAATTTTGGCGGGTTCTCGCCCACCGAAACCGTCTGCTGAAAAACCTGCGTAACAGCCCGCAGGGTGAGCACCCTCTCGCCGGAGACACTCTGCCGGCCAGCCCCTATGCCCAACTGGATATCTGGGATGAAGCCCTGGCGCTTCCCGCAGCGTCCATTCTTGAAAAGCGATTGCGCTACACGGGGCAGCTGTCAGCCTATGCCTCCCTCTCCCTGCAACACCTGACCTCATCAAAGGAGTCGCTGGAACTCCACTATAAGGGCATGGCCGGCCTGGAGACGGACATGGACCGTCAGGCCATCATGTCCCTTTATCTGGAAAGGCTGCGTCGCTCACGCCAGGACGACCTGCTCCGGGGCAGTACCTCGCAGGGCCCTCACCGTGACGACCTGCTCATTTCCCTCGAGGGAGCCGACGCCAGGCTCTACGCCTCCCAGGGTCAGCAAAGGTCGGTGGTTTTGGCGCTCAAAATCGCCGAACTGACCATCCTGACCGAGATCACGGGTGAACGGCCTATCCTGCTGCTTGACGATGTCATGTCGGAGCTGGATGAATCCCGTCGGGCCCGGCTGATGGAAGTGGTCCAAGGCCATCAGGTCTTCATCACTTGTACGGATCCCGGTCAGATCGCAGCGGATGGCGGAGCTGGAGGATGCGCGACAGGCTGGTCAGGCCCCCTCCATTACTACCAGGTCCGCCAGGGAAAAATAAATCCTCTGGAAAGTCCCCCAAAGGCTTGATGGAGACGCCTCTTCACAGGACTTATAACCTGCGGGAATCGCCGTACTGTGGTATAATTTAAGTCGAATAAAAGCAGGGGATTTCACCTGAGAACCGGAGAAAAATGTACATCCATATCGGAGCCGATGTCTCTTTGCCTGCCCACTGGATCGTTGGAATATTCAATCTCGACCGGGTGGCGCCCGCGGGCGCGACAACTGAACTGATGGGTCAGGCGGAACGAGAGGGCAGACTGGACTGGATGACGGATGATGTTCCGCGATCCATGGTGGTCACCCTTGACCGTGTTTTCCTGTCTCCTGTCTCGACCGCGACGTTGAGGGCCCGGTTGGCAGGGAAGAGTGAATAGCAGAAGGATACGATGAATCAGAATCAAGAAGACAAGAACATACGTTCGGAGCAATTGAATGAACTGCTCAGGCGGGCGGAGGAAGATGATCAGTTGGTCAACCTGGCGGAAGACGTCCGGGCGCTGACGGACGATTACGCGGAGGACAAAGAGTCTCTGGCCTCTGTTCAACTGACTGCCTACGATACCACCTCCAATTCCTCCTACGAGGATCAGGATATTCAGGTTCTGGAAGGCCTGGA
>JAAZFK010000298.1 GCA_012511735.1 Clostridiaceae bacterium
CATGAAGGCCAGGCAGTTCGGCAAGCGTGCCCTGGGCATGTTCACGGTCAGTGACCATATCCTGACCCAGGAGGCGGATACACCGCAGGCGCGTCAGGAAGGTTACCGCCAGATGATGGAGCTGGCGTTGGAGATCGCTCCTGCCTGAATCAAAAATGCCGGCCGTTTCCGCGGCCGGCATTTCATACCGTTCAAGTCCTTAAGTCCTCAAAGGTCTGCCTGATTCTCGGCGCAGGCCTGCTCCATGAAGGCATCAACCATGAGTGTACCCAGGTTGCCCTTGTCACGGCTGCGGACGGACACCGTGCCCTCTTCCGCCTCCTTGTCGCCGACGACCAGCATGTAGGGAACCTTGGCCAGTTGGGCCTCCCGAATCTTGTAGCCGATCTTTTCGTCGCGTAGGTCAGGCGCTACCCGTAGTTCCGCCTCCTTCAATTTTCCAACCAATTTTTCCACGTAATCGCTATTGGTCTGCGAGATGGACAGGACCCGGATCTGTTCCGGGGACAGCCAGAAGGGGAATTTACCCGCGTAATGCTCAATCAGGATGGCCATGAAGCGTTCCAAAGCGCCGTAAGCTACCCGGTGGACCACGATGGGCCGGTGTTTTTCGCCGTCGGAGCCCGTATATTCCAGATCAAAGCGTTGGGGCATTTGGAAGTCCAGTTGGATGGTTCCGCACTGCCAGCTCCGCCCAATGGCGTCCTGGATGTGGAAATCAATCTTGGGCCCGTAAAAGGCGCCGTCACCTTCATTAATGGTGTAATCGGCACCCAGGTCGTCCAACACTTTTTGCAGGACGGATTCAGCCCGGTTCCAATCTTCGATTTCACCCATGGCATTCTCAGGCCGGGTCGACAGCTCCACCCGGTAGTCAAAGCCGAAGCCCTTGTAGAGGCCGTCGATCAGGCGGACAATGCCTTCGATTTCATCCGCCATCTGGTCCGGCATCATGAAAAGGTGGGCGTCATCCTGGGTGAAGGCCCGTACCCGCATCATGCCGTGCAAGGTCCCTGATTTCTCATGCCGGTGGACCAGGCCCAGCTCACCCATGCGGATGGGCAGGTCACGGTAGGAATGGGGTTTGCTTTTGAAGACCAGCATGGCGCCGGGGCAGTTCATGGGCTTGACGGCGTAATCCTCGTCGTCAATTTTGACCGTGTACATGTTGTCCTTGTAGTGATCCCAGTGGCCCGACTCTTCCCAGAGGGTCCTGGACAGGATCATGGGGGTCTGGATCAGGACGTAATCCGCCTTGTTGTGCAGCTTCTTCCAGTAGTCGACCAGGAGATCCTTCAGGATCATGCCCTTGGGCAGCAGGAAGGGGAAGCCCGGGCCTGCCTCCGACAGCATGAAGAGCTCCATCTCCCGGCCCAGCTTGCGGTGGTCGCGGGCCTTGGCTTCTTCCAGCATGGCCAGGTAATGATCCAGTTCTTCCTTGCGGGGGAAGGAGATCCCGTAGATGCGGGTCAGCATCTTGTTCTTTTCGTCCCCGTGCCAGTAAGCTCCCGAAACGCTGGTCAACTTGAAGGCCTTGATCTGCTTGGTGTAGCGCAGGTGGGGGCCGGCGCACAGGTCAGTGAAATCACCCTGACGGTAGAAAGAAATCTCCTCGTCTTCGGGCAGCTCTTGGACCATCTCCAGCTTGTAAGGTTCATCCTGCGCCTTGACGAAGGCAATTGCCTCCTCGCGGGGCAGGGTGAAGCGTTCGATCTTGTAGTTGGCTTTGGCGATCCGTTTCATCTCGGCTTCGATGGCGTCCAGATCTTCCGTGGAAAAACCGCCTTCCCGGTCGAAGTCATAGTAGA
>JAAZFK010000045.1 GCA_012511735.1 Clostridiaceae bacterium
GCCTTGACGGCCCGGATCAGTGAGCTTGGGCAGACCCTGTCCCTGGCTCTGGGTGAAGATGATTTCGCCGGCCTGGCCGGCAGGACAGTGACCCTGTCCATCCTGGCCCGGATCAGGGAGGGTGCGGATCTTACCGGTTACGAAGGATCAACCGTTCCCAACCAGGGAGCGATGGAGCTGAATGACGGACCCGGGATCGAGTCCAATGTCGTGACCGTCACGCCGCCGCCCGAACAGCCGGACATTGTCAAGGTCGTCGATGGGAAATTAAACCTGGCTTTGGAAGAGAAAGATCAAGTCTTCAGCTACCAGGTCGGGGTTGAGATCCCCCGTGACGTTCACGGCTATGAGTCCCTGGTTCTGTACGACCGTCTGGAAGACGTGCTCGAGATACTGGGTGTCCGGGTTCTGGTCGACGGCCTCGAGGTCGCTGATCTGACCAGGAAGATCGTGGTTGACGGGCAGGAAGTCCGGCTGGTTCTTGACGACAGCGATGACTTTGCCTTCCTGGCAGGGAAAATGCTGAATCTGGAAATTGATGCCCGGATTAGAGAAGACGCTGACCTGGATGCCTATCCGGATGAGATGGTACCCAATACAGCAAGGCTTCGTCTCAATGAGGAGGCAGAGATTGAATCGAACCGGGTGATGGTCAAGCCACCCGAAGAGCTGGTGGCCGGAGATACAGATGAGCTTCCCAAAACGGGAGGATTCATAGACAAGAACCTCCTGCTGACCTTGGGGCTTCTGCTCATGGCAGCCGGAGCACTGGTCCTGATCCGCTTGAAGGACAAGGGGATCCAGGACGAGTAGAGAGATCTTGCGGGTCAGGCTGAACCCTGACCCGGATAAGACCCGAAGAACGGGCCGCCCGCGGGATAACCATCCCGCGGGCGGCCTTCTTTCATGGTCATTCTGAAAGAATTAACTTGTCAAGATCAATCTGTGTGCCGGGTGAAGATTTGATGATTTTCACTGCTTCGTGTGTCCGCCGGATCAACCGGTCTCTTTCCTTCCATGTCATGGTTCGCTTGGCAAGGTAAAGGGTGGAAATAATCTGGGTCAAAATCCTGTTCAACCAGCGCGCGAAAGGTTTTTTCCACCTGTCCCAGTCGCCCGACAAGATGAGCTCCTGACGAAGCATGTCGGCGGCTTTCAGGTAATCCCGGATGTGCCGGGAGGCAAGCTGATGGGTCAGACTCCCCGAATGACGGATGTAGTGGTAACGGGGTCTTTTGCGCACCATGACCTGGCGGCAGTGCAAGAAAAGCAAGGGCACCACAAAGGCGTCTTCATAGAGGATGGAGGGAAAGAGGATGCCATGGCGGGTAAAGAGTTCTCTGCGGAATAACTTATTCCACACAAAGGTCGGGAAGAACAAGACCCGGAAAGACTGCCGTACTGCCTGCTCGCCCGTCAATCGGCGTCTCAGGACGATGAAGGGATAGGGCAATCGCCAGCCGCGGGGCAATTCCATGAAGAAATTGACGGCGACCGCGTCGATTTCCTCTGACACCAGGCCGTCGACCATGGCTTTAACGTAATCCCGATCAACATAATCGTCAGCGTCGACGAAACAAACCCATTTTCCTTTGGCAAGGGCGAGTCCCCGGTTGCGGGCAGCGCTGACCCCTTGATTAGGCTGGCAAAACAGATGGATCCGTTGGTCAGCTTCCTGATGCTTTCGGATCAAGTCCTCGGACTTGTCTGTCGATCCATCTGACACGACGATGATTTCGATGGTCCTGTAAGACTGGTTGACAAGCGAATCCAAACAACGGGCAATCCAGGATTCCGCGTTGTAGACCGGGACAATGATACTGACCAGACTCTGCTCCAAGCCAACTCCTCCTCTTCGGAATCCAATTATCACGCAGGAATGGAAGGCCGGTCAAGGGTCACTTGACGGCACGCCTCATGATAGAATGTCAACATGCGTCGATCGTCCAGCGACAGCGTAAAAAGGAAAGAGAAAGTGTCGATGACCAGGCAGGGGGGAGAACCGGATTGAGGAGGACCATTGGTGACGCGGGAAGCTTGTACGCCACCCGCCGCAGACGGATATTCCAAAGATATTTGACAATCGGTATCTTGATCTCAACCGTGATCGCGTCCCTGATCATCTACTTATACTGGGGAGAGGCGGCCATTGATTTTTTCTCTGATCCCATCCAGGTCCGCTCCATGGTCTCCCGCCATCCCGTCTCCAGCAGGTTGATTTTCTTTTTCGCCAATTTCATGCAGGTCGTGATTGCCATCATCCCGGGTGAGCCGTTCGAATTGGCCGCGGGATACGCCTTTGGAGTCGTTGAGGGTACCCTGATTTGTATGGCTGCGATCTACAGCGCGAGCATCCTGATCTTTTTGCTGGTCAAACGATACGGCCGGCCTGTGATTGAGCTGTTCTTTGAGGCAGAGAAAATCGACCAGGTCAGGCTGTTTCAGCGGCCGGGCCAACTGAATATCCTGATGTATATTCTGCTCTTCCTGCCCGGAACACCCAAAGATATTCTCACTTACCTGGCAGGCCTGACACCCATGCGCCTGTCGACCTGGTTGATCGTCATTTCCGCGCGCCTGCTCTCGGTTGTTACCTCGACTGTCAGCGGAGGGCTTCTGGGCTCGCAGAATTATATTTACGCCATCATGGTTTTTGCCATAACGGCAGTTGTTGCCTTGATTGGCATCCTTATGTACAACAGATTGAATAAACGGGCGAAACAGGAAGAACTGCGTGGTAAGCGATAACAGACCGGATCGGACGACCGGAAACGGACGTAACAAATGCGTCTTTCATTCCATGGAAAACCGGTCATATTCTTTACTACAATAGATGTGCTATAGTTGGTGGGGTTTGGGCATTCTTGAAATCTCTTACCTTGACAAATCATCTATACATCACTTAAGCAAGGAGAAAAATAATGATCGATCTGACGATCCGTGCCAACGGTCTCGAAAGCGCGGTTAAGCGCGCGCGAGAGAACAACATTATCATCCCGACTTTTGCGCAACTTCGTAATCCTGCCGAAAAAGTGCCCGACAAAATCAAAAAAGCTCTTCATAATGTCAATACCGACGACGTCAACCCGCTCAACTTGTTCCGCATCACCTGGAAGAACCAACCGAGACGGGACGGAGGCGAATACGGCGGTGTCAATTATATTGAAATCCCAAAAGAACTGACCGCGGTCAAGGCCCGCATTTTCGTCATGGTGGGCAAATGGTTCCCCACCGGTTGTCACAAGGTAGGCGCTTCTTATGGCTGCCTGGTTCCCCGCCTGGTGACCGGTCAGTTTGATCCTTATGAAAACTGGGCTGTCTGGCCCTCAACGGGTAACTATTGCCGCGGAGGCGCTTTCAACTCCAAACTCCTGGGATGCAAGTCCATCGCGATCCTGCCCGAGGAAATGAGCCAGGAACGTTTCGACTGGCTGCAAAGTGTCGCGGATGAAGTGATCGCGACGCCCGGCTGTGAGAGTGATGTGTATGAGATTTTCGCCAAGGTCAAGGAGATTCGCGCGACCCGCGCGGACGCCTTTATCTTCAATCAGTTTGAAGAGATGGGCAATGTCCTCTGGCACTTCCACGCGACCGGTCCTGCCCTTGAAGAGTTGTACGATCAGGTCAGGACGGAGAATTCAAGGCTGTTCGGCGCCTTCTTCACAAGTGGCAGTGGAGGCAGCTTGAGTGCCGGCGATTATTTAAAGGAGAAATTTCCTCACGTCAAGGTTGCGGTCGGTGAAGCCCTGCAATGCCCCACCATCCTGAATAACGGATTTGGCGGACACCGCATTGAAGGGATCGGCGACAAACATATTCCCTTTGTTCACAACGTTAAGAATACCGACATGGCGGTCGCTATCGATGACAACAACAGCCAGAACCTGCTCCGCCTTTTCAATTCTGAGGTCGGCCACGATTA
>JAAZFK010000299.1 GCA_012511735.1 Clostridiaceae bacterium
GGTATGGATCTTGGTGCCCACATTGCCGGTGGTGGCGACGTTCATGTATACCTTGTGACCTTCCTTGACGTAGCGGATCAAGGTCCCGGCGCACTGGATATCAATGTCGTCGGGGTGGGCCGCTGCGGCCAATACGGTGAGTTTTCTTTCCATTTTTGTCTCCTTGTCCTTCATTTCTCCAAAGAGATGATCGACAACCGCAGTGTTGCGGTTGTCGATCACGCTGTTCACATCATGTGCCGGAGCCAGGCTTATCTCGGGCCGAACTGAACCGGCGGCAGCAAACGATAGGCCTTGTGATTGGGCCAGGTTTGAGCGACCCGGAAGGCCTCTGCGTACCTGCAACCGGACTGGAAGCCTCTCAGCTTATTCACTATTTCAATGTATTCGAAATAGTCTTTGACGCCGAACTGCTTTTCCAGGTAATCGCCGTGCTGACTTTCATGCTGGCTGAAAGCCAATACCTTTTGCTCATATTCTTCAGAAATATCAACATAATGATCCGGCGGGGCGACCCGATGCGTGCCCATGGTGTCAAAGAAGAAGACGGTCGGGATTTTCGCGATGGGCGGATATTTACATTCGGGAATGTTGGCGACACTGGCCCAGATGGCAGCACGATAAACGAGTTCACCCACGTTCGAGTGGTCATGAACGTAATCTTCCTTGTCGTGGGTCAGAATGACATCCGGATTGGTCTGCCGGATCAGATCAACGTAACGGATCCAACGCTCGTGGTTCAGCCACACATCCGCATCCTTGAGATCCCAGTGAATGAGTTCCGCGCCGATGATCTCGGCCGATCGCTTTGCCTCTTCAGCCCGGATCGCTTCGATCTCTTCCATGGTGTGGATCTTGGTGCCCACATTGCCGGTGGTGGCAATGTTCATGTACACTTTGTGGCCTTCCTTGACGTAGCGGATTAAAGTTCCGGCACACTGAAAGTCAAGGTCATCAGGGTGGGCTGCTGCCGCTAATACAGTGAGTTTCTTTTCCATCTTAGCCTCCTTAAGCTATCGCACTGGACGAACCAAAAATCTTGAGATTGGCTTGCTGAAAATACAGTTATGTCAATCCAGATTAACTACCAATACTCTCTAGTCCAACTCTAATCGCCCCAAGCCTCTTTCATCCATCGGTCCAGGACTACCCTGGCTTGGACGATCGAATCCAGGGGGTCTTGCGCTTCGCCGAAATCTGCCCACATTTCCATCAGGATCGGGCCCGCGTATCCGGCCTTGGCCAACTGCTGAAAAGATTCCCGGATCGGCACCGTCCCGGCACCAAGCGGTACACCACGCAGTTCTCCCGGCCGGGTGTCCTTCACGTGCACTCCGACCAGGTGTCCCTCCGTCAGCTTGAGCTGCTCGAGCGGGTCATAACCAAAGGCTTTCATGTTGCCAACATCCGGATAGATCTGGAACCAGGGTGAGTTGAATTCGTTTACAAAGGACATGGCTTTCTCAGCGGAGTTGACCAGATCCGTGTCAACATTTTCCAAAGCTAGAATAACGCCGGCGGCGCTTGCCCAATCGAGGCCCGTGCGCAAGCCTTCCCGGAACCGGCGATGTGTGTTTTCGTCGCTTGGTTCATAGAAAGCATCATAACCCATGACCTGGATCACACGGACGCCTAAATCGACCGCCAGCTTGATGACCTTGCCAAGAATCTCGAGCCCTTGCTTTCGGGTTTCGTCTGACGCGCTGCCAAGCGGGTATTTCCGATGAGCGCTGAGCCCAATGGCCCATATGCCAACGCCGGTATCGTGGATGAGCTGGCGCAAATGTCCCCGTTCCTCAGCTGACCAGTCCAGCCGACTGAGCCGTCCCGCGCTTTCATCAATGGACATTTCTACGAAATCGTAGCCTGCTTCTTTCGCTCCCCGCAGAATTTGTTCCCATGTATATTCGGAAGGAAAGGCTTTCTCATAAATCCCAAGGGGATTCTTTCTCTTGTAAGCTGTCATGCGTTAACCTTCGCTCGGTTTTTGTCCATACCGTGTCTGATAGATGTTTTGGAACTCACTGATCTGTTCGTCTGTAAGCACATTCGGAGCGCCATGGAGCATGGCGAAGTGAGCGATCTTTGCCAGGTCTTCAACTTCAACCGCGTCAATCGTCGCCTGCCACACTGTCGAAGCCATCGTATAAACGCCATGATTCTTCATGATGATGGCCGCGTTGTTGCCAATCTTCGCGACAATTTCCGAACCAATGTCTTCTCCGCCGACCGCAGCATATTCGCCAATCGGAACCTCACCACCGAGCAGGGCGGCAGAGGTCATGACCGCGGGTATCGGCCTGCCGAGCACCGCGAATATGCAGGCGTAAGGTGAGTGGGTGTGAACGATCCCATTGATGTCAGGACGGTGCTCATAAAGGTATAAGTGTGTGGCTGTATCACTTGAGGGCCTGAGAGTGCCTTCCAGAATATTGCCCTTGCTGTCCATCACCAACAGGTCATTGGGTGTGAGCAGGTCATAACGGAAACCAGTCGGTTTGATGACGATATGGCCGGTTTTGGGGTCCCGCCCGCTCACAGTACCGCTGTGCATGGTGACCAGACGGTTTTTGGGCAGTTCCATGAGTGATTCATAGACTTCTTGTTTCAGTTCTTTAAGCATTATTGTTTTCCTCTCTTGATCAGGTTATCAAACAGTATTTTTTATCTGACGAATCCGCCCGCGCCGCCACCATCAATCACAAGCGCGGCACCGGTCATTTTCGCTGACCGGTCGCTGGCCAGGAATACCGCCAGCTCCGCGATCTCAGTGGGGTCGATGACGACGCCCAAGGCGTTGTGCTTTTTATAATCCTCTTCCAAAAGATCGGAGTCAAATCCATGGAGATTGGCTCTGGCTTCTCTCATCTCCTTGGTCCACAGCTCACTGCCGCCAAACACCGCTCCAGGCAGAATGCTGTTGGCGCGGATTTTGTGCTTGCCGAATTCATTGGCAATGGTACGCGCCATGTGCAGGGTTGCCGCTTTTGATGAGTTGTACGCAAGGAAGTGCCTGCTGGGTTTGAGCGCGTCATCACTGTTCATGTAGACCAAGGCTCCGCCATCTCCCTGCTCCATGAATACCTTGATCGCCTCACGTGAAACCAGGAAACTGCCGGTGCAGTTGACCGCCATGGTCCAATTCCACTGTTCCAGGGTACATTGTTCTGAAGGAACACTTACTGCGACTCCGGCATTGTTGACCGCGACATCCAGTCTCCCAAAGTGCTCAACGATAACTTTGACCGCGTTGATGACGTCCGCTTCTTTTGTAATGTCGCAGGGGACCGCCAGTAATTTGGCGTCGGGGTCCAGCTCATACAACTCTTCAACGGCGAGATTCATTTTTTCAACATTAAAGTCGACCAATGCGACACTCGCTTTTTCCTCAACATATTTTCTCGCGATCGCCAGACCTATCCCGGTCGCGGCTCCCGTAATTAAGGTAATCTTACCTTCGAGCTCGTAGACTCGCTTGTCCTTTTGATTTGATTCCATTGATCGTTTCCTCTTTCTTTCTTTTTCTTTTCTTATTTTGATGTACTTGATTGTTGAGCCGGGTTACCGCTGGACTTGGTTGGATCTGAAAATTTGAAACCTGAAAGCGTCGGCAACATAATATTCATCGGAAAATGCGACAGGCTCGCCGTTATTGTCATAATCAACCTGCTCAAGATGCAGGAGGTTGCTTCCCTCACGAAGCTGAAGTCGATCCGCAATGTACTGCTCAGCCGAAAGCGGTCGTATCCAGGCGATCCCATGATGGATGGCCAAGTTCATATGAAGTCTGAAAAATTCATAAATGGACTGTTGATTTCGGACATAGGCTTCCAGCTCATCGATCAGGGTTTGACCATTCGGCAGATCAAATAGTTTCAGGGGAATGACATCAACGGTGAATACGACCCGTTTCTCATCCGCCAGCCGCACGCGTTCAATAACCAGGGTCGGCGCATCGGCCTCCAGCAGCAGATGTGAACAGATG
This sequence comes from Clostridiaceae bacterium, assembly GCA_012511735.1. GTDB lineage: Bacteria > Bacillota > Clostridia > Saccharofermentanales > DTU023 > UBA4923. The sequence goes on from JAAZFK010000299.1 coordinate 3,986, forward strand.
CGTTCGCTGGCAGGCCGGGTTGTGATAAGGATTTCACTTGTGCCCGGTTCCAGGCCGGCCGATCTGATCAGCTGGGTGACCCCTGAATTCAAATTGAGATTGTTGTAGGTGGGAGGATCCTTGGCGACAAAGGTACCCACGCCCCAAATCCGGTTAATAAAGCCACTTTGCTCCAAAGTTGACAGAGCTGATCTGACTGTCGAGCGGCTGATATCAAGGTAGGCCGATAAATCGGGTTCGTTTGGCAATTGACTTTCCGGCGGCAGATGTCCGTCCATGATCAGCTGGCGCAAAAACTCAGCCACCTTGTGGTTCAGCAATCTACCTTCAACAGCATCTTTATCCCAAGTGGAAAAAGCTTTCTGCAACTCTAAGAGGTCCATAATATTCCTTCTAGAAGTCTGACATCTCGTGACATATATTATCATCCATCGTTTGTATTGTCAATTTAAACTGGCTTATTTATCGCCCATTTATGCGTATTATGGGCTATTTCCATATTTATTGACGGATACGGTCCATCCCGCGCGCTTGCTTGACTTTTCAGTTGTTTTATTTTAGCATACAACTAACTGGCAAAATGAGATCAGACAAAATAAAAAGGAGTATGTCATGGAAAAACTTGCAATTGACGGTGGTACCCCAGTCAGAACGAAAGGACCTATCGTAGAGACGGATTACTACACCGACGACGAGCTCAATGAAGTCATTGAGGTGATGAAGACTGCCCGTGTCCGCAGAGGCTCCGTCACAGTCGAGTATGAAAAGTTGATCGCGGAGAAATTGGGCGTTAAGCACGCCATCGCGGTCACCAGCGGAACCACAACCCTCCACATCGCCCTTGCCGCTTTCGGCATCGGTCCTGGAGATGAGGTCATTGTGTCACCTTACACCTTTGTGGCCTCCAACACCTGCGTGCTTGAGCAGAACGCGATTCCCATTTTCGCGGATATTGACCCGGTCACCTTGTTGCTTGACCCCGCCGACATCGAGCGGAAGATCACGCCGCGTACAAAAGCGATTATCCCGGTTTCAATCACAGGCACACCTGACAACATTGAAGCCATCATGGACATTGCTGAAAAGCATAACCTCTACGTTCTGGAAGATGCCGCGCAGTCGCTCGGAGCAAAATACACGGGACGCTACGAAGGCAAATATGTCGGCACCGTTGGCCACGTTGGCTCTTTCAGCACCGTCACCGGCAAGATCCTGTCAACGGGTGAGGGCGGCTTTGTCGTCACCAACGATGACGAGCTCTACGAGAAAATGTGGGGATTCATGGACTTCGGAAGAAAGAAGTCATTGGGCGCAGCTTCCAAGTATCACTGGGAACTGCCCATCACCAACTACCGAATCACTGAGCTTCAGTCAGCCATTGGAATCCATCAGATCAAGCGTATGGATTTCCTCAATGAGAAGAGACTCGAGAACGCTGCGTATCTTGATGAGAAGCTGAAGGGCATTCCAGGCATTACCCTGCCCACAGGGGTACCTTATGGAGACCGCGTCTATTTCTACTATGTCGTACGTCTTGATCCGGAAGTACTCGGCGCCGATATGATTGACTTCTCGGTCGCCCTGGCATCAGAAGGAACCTACAACATCAACTACCTCTCAACAACCCGCATGATGATTGCCCAGCATCTCCAGCCTGTGTTCCTTAACAAGGCCGGCTACGGCGGCACCAAGTGCCCGTTCGAATGCCCGCTCTATGAAGGCAAGGTTGAGTACTACGAGGGTCAGTGCCCGGTCGCTGAGAAGGCCGTCCAAGAGGTCTTCTGGCTGGCCAGTGTCCACCCCTTGCTCGAGAAGGAAGATCTGGACGATATTGCCAACGCAGTGAGAAAAGTTGCCCTGGCCTTCATCGACAAGAAAGAAAAGGGAATCCCCATCAACTACGCGTCCGAAGAAATTCGCGCGATTGTGTAAGGGATGAGAAGGACTATTAAATGAGTAATCTTTCACCTTTAGTTAATGACGCTAAACTGGACCAGATCGGCATTGTCGTGCACGATGCCGTCAAGTTCAGTGAAGAACTGACCAGGCTATTCGGGATCGGTCCTTTCCGTATCATGGAATGGCCGGTCGAAGGAGTCGAACCTGAGGCGACCTACCATGGTGAACCGGGTTCATTCCGCCTGCTGCTCGCCTTCGCAACATTTGGACACATTCAGATCGAAATTGTACAACCGCTTGAAGGTCAGAACATCTACAGTGATTATCTGCGTGATCACGGTCCCGGATTGCATCACTTCCGTCTGACGGTTCCCGACTATGAGGGGGCTCTGCAAGCTTTGACTGATGATGGCATTAAGAACATCGCCAGTGGTACAGGTGTTCATGTTGGTTCCAGATGGACCTATTTTGACACCACCCCCAATCTTGAGGGTGTGACTGTTGAAATCAGGAAACAGCTAGGTGGACCCGACGGCCACGGCCAGTGGGTTGAATCAGTTCAAACTGAAGAAGATAAGTAAACCGAACGGGTAGTGGAGAGAGCCTGCTCGGTTCGTTGAACAGGGTTCTCTCTCTCCCACAAAAAAGATCATTTTCAAAAGGCAGGCTGTCTCACCGGAGACAGCCTGCTTTTCTTCCTTATTTTTTATATTACTTAGAGCTTGAAACGAGCATGCAGCTTATGATTGACGTCCCGTAAGGCCGGGTAAAGCGCCTTGTAGAGCTCGAAATTCTCCTGATAGGCCCGGGTCAGCTCCAGATCCGGCTCGAAGATCTTGCCCGGTTTGGTCACACGCTTGATCGCGTCTCCGAGATTTTCATACACGCCTGCGCCCAAGCCGGCCAAAATGGCCGCGCCGAGAGCCGTCGATTCTTCAATCATTAAGGTCGCTACAGGGAGACCTGAAACGTCCGCCTTATTTTGCATCCAGAATTCATTCCGCGTGCCGCCGCCGATCACCATGATTTTCTCGAAATTCAATCCGGAACCAATTTCCAGGGCGTGGACCATATCCAGGAAGGCATAATTCAATCCCTCAATGACCGCCCGGGTCAGGTCAGCCCTTTTGCTGAAATCATTCAAACCGATAAAAGCACCCAGCGACCGCGGATCCAGCATTGGGCTTGAGGCTCCGTTGAAATGGGGCAGGAACATCACGCCATTCGCCCCTGGAGGAGAACTTGCGGCCTGCTCCATCAGCTTGGCCCAGAACTCACCGCCTGTGGCCTGCTCCTGTGTGTCGGAGGCAATCTGGTCTTTATACCACTCCAACATGCTGGCGGAGGTTCCGCCGGCCCACATGGTATACATGCCCGGCGCTGCGTGAGTTTCAACTGTTAACCCAAATTCCCGGACCTTGTCGGAATATTTGAGCGTTCCGGTCGGGGTAATCACGAGTTCCCAGGTTCCGGTCACATCCAGAAGCGTGCCCGGCTTGATCGCGCCGGCTGCCATGGCTCCGACCAGATAATCGTGGCCGCCGTGGAAGATCGGGGTGCCGGGCTGGAGTCCCGTCCGCTCCGCGGCCTCCGTGCTCACCTCACCTACAAATGAGCCACTTGCCTGAGGGACGGGCAGATGATCTTTGTCAATCCCCGCGAGCGCCAGTAATTCTTCGGACCAGGTCAAGGTGTTCTGATCAAACAGGAGCGTGGGGGAGGCACTGGTGTAGTCCGTGCTGATCTTGCCGGTCAGCCTGTAATTGACATAATCTTCGACAACCAGCCATTTATCAATCTTCTGATAGAGTTCCGGCTCATTTTCACGGAGCCATTGAATCCGAAATACCGTGTTCCAGACAAAAGGCTGCCAACCGGTGATTCGCATGGTCCTCTCGAGACCGACCTCTTCCAACCATCTCTCATATTGAGGCGTTGTCCGGTTACACAACCAGTTGATGAATGGATAGACAGGTACACCATTGCGATCCAGCGGAACCGCGTCAACGCCCAGGCCGGTAACGGCGGCCGCAACGATGCGGTCAGACGGTCCCAACCGGGAAACAGCCTGCTTTATGGAAGACGATACACCTTCCCAGATATGCTCAGGATCATATACCTGCCAGCTGGGTTGGTCGGGGAACTGCTGTGTGCTGGAAGTCGGGTAGCTGCCATTGAAGGCCAAATTCCCGTCGAGATCAAAGATCAATGCTTTCATGCTGGTCGAACCGACATCGATTCCAAGTAAATAGTCCATAATCACCTCACCATCTAATTATAGCGTCATGTCTGATATGCTTAAAAAGCATGACAAGTATACTTGTCATGCTTTTTGCTTATCACGGTCTGTTAAACAGGCTAACCTTTCAACTGCTGATAAAGTTATCCAGTCTTTCGGCTTCCTCGGTAGAAAGTCTGAAGGTGGCTGCGGGGTAGACACCATCCACTTGATCCGGCCTTCTCATTCCTACAATCGCACCGGTCACTGCTGGGTTTCGCAAAACCCACGCGATGGCGACCACGCCAGGCTCAACACCGTGGCGTTCTCCAATTTCAGTTAATATTTTGACCAAATCCAGATTACGCTGTAACCGGGGTTGGGTAAACTCTGGGTCATGTTGCCTCCAGTCGTCAGGGGGCAAATTAAGAATTCGTTCTTCCGTCATCTTGCCGGTGAGCAAACCGGAGAACATTGGCGAATAACTGATCACACCTATATTATGCTCGGCGCAATAGGGCAGGATTTCATCCTGGACGTCTGGCTTCACCAGCGAATAGGGGGGCTGCATGCAGTTGACCGGAGCGATCTTATTGATTCGCTCCACCTGGGAAATGCTGAAATTTGATACACCTATCCAGCGGACTTTCCCTTCGCGTTGCAGCTCTGCCATGGCCGCCCAGCCTTCTTCGAGATCCTCATCAGGCCTGGGCCAATGGATTTGATACAAGTCGATCTGTTCAAGCTTCAGCCGTCTCAGGCTGTCTTCACATTCTTTACGGATCGATGCGCGTTTCAGGGAATCAATGATTTCACCTTGATCATTCCAAGTGAGAGAGCACTTAGTAAATACATAAGGACGATTTTTCATTCCGGTTAATGCCTTGCCGATCACTTCTTCTGAATGGCCAAGGCCGTAGCCGGCGGCGGTATCAATCCAGTTTATCCCTGAATCAATCGCACGATAGATGGCGTCGATTGATTCCTGATCATCCTGGGGCCCCCAGCTGTATGCCCAGTCGCCTCCGCCGAGTGCCCACGCCCCGAAGCCAATCGGGGTGATTTTCATGTCGGTACTTCCAAGGTTTCGTTTTGAAAGAATATTTCTTTTGATGTCCACTCACACTCCCTCCAAAGCAACCAACTTAAAAGTGAAAATTTCTGCACAAAATAATTGGTGATGGGGTGGGTAAAATTACCCACCCCATCACCTTACCCATTGAAACTATAAATTAGTCGATTTTGCCATCGAGGTAATCTTGCAGGGTCTTTCCGGGGTAGTAGTACTCGAACATGTCAACGACATTGTCTTTGTCGATTGATTTGTTCTCGTAGAAGAGCACACCCGGTACTGTCTCACCATTGAGCAGATTCACGATGGCGGTCATGCACCACCAGGCCGGAGCCATCGAGGAGTAGGTAGCCGATCCGACCACAACACCGTCGTGGATGCCCTTAAGGATTGGTTTGTCCTGGTCAACTGAGGAGAGCAGGATGTCATCGCGATGGTTCGCCTCTTTGGCGTTCATCATGCCGATTGTCGCGGAGGAGTAGAGCCCCCAGGCACCGATCATATCCGGGTAGGCTTTGAGCGCGCCATCAAAGGCGGTGTAATGCTCTTCCGGAGAAACGCCGGTCAGTTCCACGATGTTGATGTCAGGATAGTCAGCAAAAACATCAACAAAACCCTTGGCACGGGTCGCCGCGTTGGGGTGAACAAAAGGCAGAGTCTGGTAGACGATTGTGCCCTTCATTTCAACACCTGAAGCAAGCAGAGCCTTCTCGAGCAAGTCTCCCGCGATGGTGCCTTGTTCGACCGTATTAGCGGTGACGATCACGTCGGCGTCACCGGCCAGCGGCGCGTTCATTGAGACAACCGGGATGCCCGCTTTCTCAAGAGCGTCAAGAGACGTTTTCACACCGGTAAAATCACAGGGGGCGAGAATAACGCCATCAACCTCTTGCAAAATCCATTGTTCGATCGCTTGGTTCTGCGCGGCCTGGTCGTAGTTGGCATCATTCACCAGCAACTCAACACCGGCTTCCACAGCGGCGTCTTTCATGGTCTGCAGGAGCATTGCGCCCACTTCGTCGACTGTGTAATAGACTGAGAAACCAATCGTATACTTCTCTTTGGCCACAGGCATTGGTGTTGTCGGAATATCGGGAACGTAGGCAAGGCCCGGGTTCCTGATGCCGATATTGGCCTCGACACCCACGTCTCCGTACCATTTATTGATGTCGAATACGACAGCGGGGTCCCCGTCGAAGGCATAATCCGCAACATTGGGGTTGCCGTCATCATCACCCGGCTCATCCGGTGTATCCGGTGTATCCGGTGTATCCGGTGTATCGGTTGTATCCGGCGCATCTGTAGGCTGAGTCGCTGGACTGGTCGGGGTGGTGTCGGCCGGAGCACATGCCGTCAAGAGCAGGGCAACGACGACCAACAGTACGATTAAGGATCTTTTAATCATTTTTTTCTCCTTCAAATCTTGATTGAATTCCTTATAACGTTTGGAACAA
>JAAZFK010000300.1 GCA_012511735.1 Clostridiaceae bacterium
CGTGGCGCCGATGATCTGACTTATATTGTGTCAGCCTATCTGGCCGCGAAGCTGGCCAAGCAAAAAGGGATCCGGACCTTCATCCTTCAAAATATGCTCAATACACCCCGTTTGACCTGGGGGATCCAGGATCTGGCCAAGTCCCGGGCCCTGTTGGCCACGGTAAGAAGCTTGGAAGATAGGGATTTTCGGATCCTCTTGCAGCCCAGGGCGGGCCTTGATTATTTCAAGCCCGACCTCTACCAGGCACGGATCCAGCTGGCCGCGGTCACAGCGCTCATGGATGACATCGAGCCATACGACCAGTCCAGTCCTCCCATCGTCCATGTGGTCAGCTACAGTGAGGCGTCTCACCTGGCGACGCCCGATATCATCGCGGAGAGCGCTCAAATCACTCAGCACGCAATCGATTTATATCGCAGCTTGAGACGAACGGGTGAGGTTGATGATATGGGGAGGCATGAAGGTGTCCGGACCAGAACAGCTGACTTGATCAGGTCGGCCCGGGAAATCATCCAGGCCATGGAGGATTCAGTTCCGGATCTTTACACGGCCGAGGGTTTTTACACTCTTTTCGCGGCGGGTTTTCTGCCGGTACCCTTCCTGTGGGGTGATGATGCGGGAGAGTTTCGTCGAGCCAGCAACTGGCAGTCGAGGTCTATAGACGGAGGGATGCGTCTGGTGGATGAAAAAACTGCCAAACCCCTGACCGTTACTGAACGAATCGACAAAGCCCGCGCTAACCTGACGGACGCCTGTTATGCTCTTGGGCAAAGGATGGGTCGGTCCGACGCTACTTGACTCTTGACTTGATGACTTCAAAACCGACCCGGTCGATGGCTTCTTCGATCGCCTCAATTGTCACTTGGTCCTCGTCAAAATCCAATCTGACGCGACTGGAGCTGAAGGAGACACTGACGGAGTCTTTGGCCACACCTTCCAGCTGTTTCAGTGCCGCCTCAATTTTTTGAGAGCAGGACGGACAGACTAATGTTTCCATTTGTATGGTTGCGGATTTCATTATTTCACCTTTACTTTCTTAGTTTGTAACCCAACAATCTCATGCCGTTCAAGATAACGACCAGGATGCTGCCTTCATGGACCAGCATGCCGATGGACATGTTCATCCATTCGCCAAACAGCAGGCTGGCGAGCAGCGCAAACACGACGCCGACCGCAATGACGATGTTCTGGATCATGTTCCGGGCCGTAGCCTTGACCAGCCCCAGCGCGTGCGGCAGGCGGCTGAAGTCCGAGTTCATCAGGACGACGTTGGAGGTCTCTATGGCGACTTCCGTGCCGCTTCCCATGGCGATGCCGATCTGGGCCAGGGCCAGTGAAGGGCTGTCATTGACCCCGTCGCCGACAAAGGCCAGGATCTCTCCCTCATCTATTTTCTGCTTGACATAAGCAGCCTTATCTTCTGGCAGCAGGTTGCCGTAGGCCTTGGTCAAGCCCAATTCTCTGCCAATCACATCGACGGTGCCCTGGTTGTCGCCCGACAGCATGACCAGTTGCTTGACTCCCAGTCTTTTCAACCGGGAGAGATCCTCCTTGACTCCGGGACGAATCTGGTCCCGAATACCCATCAGGACTCTGAGCTGCCCATCCACAGCGGTCAGTACCAGTGAGTTACCAGCTGATTCAAGGCGACGGAGGTCCGCGAGGACCTGTTCTTCCAGATCCACTCCTTCGAGCTCCATCAGCGCTTCGTTGCCAACCGCCAAACGATGTCCCTCAACGGAGGCAAGAATCCCCGCGCCCTTGACGACCTGGGTATTGGTGACAGGGAAGGTTGCAGTCTCCCCGATGTCTTCCAGGACCGCCATGGCTAATGGGTGATCCGACTCGCGCTCGACGCTGGCCAGGTAGGCGAGAACGTCCTCAATCCTGTCACCGTAGACCAGCCTTTCCGATACGGAGGGTTGTCCGGCGGTCAGCGTTCCTGTCTTATCGAAAACCATCCGGTCAAGCCGGCTAAAGTCCCGGATCACCTCACTCCCTTTCAGGAGGACGCCGTGACTGGCGCCGTTGCCGATGCCTGCGACGTGGGAGACTGGTACACCGATGACCAGCGCGCCCGGACAACCCAGGACCAGGATGGTGATGGCAAGCTCGATATTTCTGGTCAAGAGCCAGACCAGGAGGGCGATGAGCAGGATAGCCGGGGTGTAATATTTGGAGAAGCGGTCGATGAAACGTTCTGTTTGGGATTTGGAATCCTGGGCTTCTTCAACCAACTCAATGATCTTGCCAAAAGTGGTGTCTTCCCCCACCCGGTCGGCCGTAATCTGGAGGGTGCCGTTGTCGAGGAGGGTGCCGGCGAAGACACTGGAGCCCTGCTGCTTGGCAGCTGGAATGGATTCACCGGTGATGCTGGCTTCGTTGACACTGCCCTCTCCGGACAAAACGGTGCCGTCGACCGGTAACTTGGCGCCTGTCTTGACCAGCAGGACATCGCCGATGTC